>NZ_VXCZ01000008.1:0-247348 GCF_052850795.1 Pseudomonas sp. 910_23
GGCAGGCGACGCGGTCCTACTGAATCTCCTCCGGCTTGACGATCACCCAGTTCTTGTCCGCCGTCACCGGCAACCCTTCCTTGGCTTGAGCCGCCGTGTGCTTGGCGATCATGCCGTTGAGCTGGGTCATGTACTTGTCTTTACGGTTGATCCACAAATGGATGCCACCCTTGGCCACATCCACATCGTGGAACAGCATGTAACCATCGCTGGTCGGGGTATCACCGCCGACGATCACCGGCTTTTTCCACTCGTCGATGTAGGTGAGAATCGCCGCGTGCTTGCCGGCCATCCAGGTCGCCGGGGTCCACAGGTAGGGCGTCAGCTCCAGGCCGAGGTTGGCCTTCTCGTCATATTTGCCCGCGGTGATCTGCTTGCGTGCGGTGGTCAACTCGCCGGTCTTGCGGTCCTTGAGCATCGTGGTCACGCCGATGACGTTCTCGGGCTTTACGTTGTAGCCGTACTTCGGATCGGCCGCGACCATGCGCACCAGTTCCTCGGACGCGGCGGTCATCACATACACCTCGATGCCGTTTTCCATCAGTTTGTTGTAGAGCTCGGCCTGGCCAGTGAAGACTTTCGGTGGCTGTATCTCGGTTTTTTTCACCACGTCGCCTTCAAAATAGCTGACGGGTACGGGCTTGCCGGAGGCCATCAGCTCGTCGACCTGCACCTTGAGTTCCTTGAGGGTGAAGCCGGAAAAAATCTGCGCAACCCAGGGGTAGCAGACCATGTCGTCGACTTCGCACAGGCGGTAGTAGTAGCTGAACAGACTTTCCTTATGGTCGGCGGTGTCTTTGAAGGGGATAAGCTTGAGCGATGGGTCCATGGTTTCGCGGGTGATCAGGCCCTTGTTTTCCATGTACGGCAGCAGCGACTCTTCAAGGTCGTAGCGGTAGCTGGTGTTGTCCATGTCGAACACCGCATAGTTACCCTTGTTGGCGTTGGCGGCGATCATTTCGTTGAGTTGCTTGGCGGCCGGTGCCGGCCAATGTTTCAACTCGGTGGCGGCAAACGCCTGGCTGGCGAGGCCGAGGCAAAAGGCTGCGGATAAGAGTAGTTTCGGCGCGAGCTTCATAGGCGTTGTCTCCCTCAAGTGAAAGACATCGACGCTAACAAATCCCTGTGACACTTATCACCCGAGCGCGACGGCTTTGGTTCTGATTCCGCCACGGCCATGCGCAGCAGCGTCAGACGCTTATTCCAAAAACGACAGTCACCATTCCATATTGGTATTAAATCAATATATTTCAAGCTGTTAGGCTTGCCGGTTCGCAATCGCAGGCTGACGCGATTGGCTGCCTTCTCAACGGAGCTTCAATGAATCTGCCCCTGATTCTCAATTTATTGGTGTTCGTGGCCCTCTTGCTGGGCCTGGCACAAACCCGTCGGACTAACTGGAGCCTGGCCAAGAAGGTCCTGTTCGCTTTGGTTCTGGGCGTGCTGTTCGGTGCGGCCTTGCACACCATCTATGGCGACGGCAATCCAGTGCTCAAAGCCTCCATCGGCTGGTTTGATCTGGTCGGCAATGGCTATGTGCAGTTGCTGCAAATGATCGTGATCCCGCTGGTGTTCGCTTCGATCCTCAGTGCCGTGGCGCGCCTGCATAACGCCTCGTCCCTGGGCAAGATCAGCTTCCTGACCATCGGCACGCTGTTGTTTACCACGGCCATCGCGGCCCTGATCGGCATCGGCCTGACCAACCTGTTCGGCCTCACCGCCGAGGGCCTGGTGGCCGGCACCCAGGAAATGGCGCGCCTGCAAGTGATCCAGAGTGATTACGCAGGCAAGGTCGCCGACCTGAATATCCCGCAGTTGCTGCTGTCGTTCGTGCCGGCCAACCCGTTCGCCGACCTGGCCCGGGCCAAGCCGACGTCGATCATCAGCGTGGTGATTTTTGCCGCGTTCCTCGGGGTAGCCGCGCTGCAACTGCTCAAGGATGATGTGGAAAAGGGCCAGAAGGTCATCAACGCCATCGACACCCTGCAAGCCTGGGTGATGCGCCTGGTGCGCCTGGTGATGAAGCTGACCCCGTACGGCGTGTTGGCGCTGATGACCAAGGTGGTCGCCGGTTCCAACCTGCAAGACATCATCAAGCTGGGCAGTTTCGTGGTGGTGTCGTACCTGGCCCTGGGCCTGATGTTTGTGGTGCACGGCCTGCTGCTGTCGTTGGCCGGGATCAACCCGCTGCGCTTTTTCCGCAAGGTGTGGCCGGTACTGACCTTTGCCTTCACCAGCCGCTCCAGCGCCGCCTCGATCCCCTTGAGTATTGAAGCGCAGACCCGCCGCCTGGGTATCCCCCAGTCGATCGCCGGTTTCGCCGCTTCGTTTGGCGCGACCATCGGCCAGAACGGTTGCGCCGGTCTTTACCCGGCGATGTTGGCGGTGATGGTCGCACCGACCGTAGGCATCAACCCGTTGGATCCGCTGTGGATCGCGACGCTGGTGGCGATTGTGACCTTGAGTTCGGCGGGCGTTGCCGGCGTGGGCGGCGGTGCGACCTTCGCCGCGCTGATCGTACTGCCGGCCATGGGCTTGCCAGTATCGCTGGTGGCGTTGCTGATTTCGGTGGAACCACTGATCGACATGGGCCGTACGGCGTTGAACGTCAATGGTTCGATGACGGCGGGGGCGATTACCAGCCAGATCATGGGGCAGACGGATAAAGCGCTGTTAAATGCCGATGAGCATGCCGAGTTAGCGCAGGCCTGATAGACCGCTATCGGGGGCAAGCCCCCTCCCACATTGGACGCATTTCAAATGTGGGAGGGGGCTTGCCCCCGATGCTTTTAGGCTTTTTCCCAAACTTCGAAGTTGTAAGCCGGCTTATCGCCTTCAGCTGGATTCTCCAGATTCGACACCAGCTTCCACTGGTTCATATCAAACTCTGGAAACCACGCATCCCCTTCCGGGCTCAGCGCCACCCGCGTCAGGTACAGGCGATCGGCCTGCTGCAATCCCTGCGCATACAACTGCGCACCGCCGATCAACATCAGCTCGTCCACGCCTTGGGCCTTGGCCCACTCCTCGGCACGCTCCACCGCTGCTTCCAATGACGGAAAAACTTGCGCACCTTCAAGCGTCAGATCGGTCTGACGGCTGACCACTATGTTCAAGCGCCCTGGCAGCGGTCGACCCAAGGAATCCCAGGTCTTGCGCCCCATGATGATCGGCTTGCCGAGCGTGGTGGCCTTGAAATACTTGAAATCCCCCGGCAAATGCCAGGGCATGCTGTTGTCGACGCCGATCACACGGTTTTCACCGAGGGCTGCGATCAGGCTTAAAGGGAGAGTTTTTTTCATGGCGACGAGAATACCAGAGCCGCGAGTCAGCGGTTATGCTCCACCTTCACTGAAACAACAGGATGGCGCGTGACTGCACTGACTCCTCTGCACACACTCTGGCTGACAGAAGCCGTGCGCCTGCGTGAAGAACACGCCGGCCCCCTGGAAGACCTGGAAGCCAACCGCCTGGCCCGCACGGCCGGGGGCGACCTGTCGACGCGTATTACCCAGCGCGCCTTGCACCTGGCCGAGCGCGATGGCCTGACCGGTGCCCTCACACGCTGGCTGCAAGGCGCGCGCCTGGCGCTGATCTTACTGGCGGTCGTGGCCGTGATCAGTGGCGCCGGCCTGGCATTCGCTGCGCTGGGCAATGGCCTGACGCCGGTGAACGTGTTCTGGGCCCTGGGCAGCCTGCTCGGGTTGAACCTGATCCTGCTGGTCAGTTGGGCCCTGGGGCTGCTGTTTGCTGGCGAACACAGCGCCAGCCTTGGGCGCCTGTGGTTATGGCTCAGCGAGAAACTGGCGCGTGACGCCAAAGCCGCACAATTGGCGCCAGCGTTGCTGCTGTTGTTGCAACGGCAAAAACTCAATCGCTGGGCGGTGGGTGTGTTGGTCAACAGCCTGTGGCTGCTGGCGTTGCTCAGCGCCATGGTGATCCTGCTGACCCTGCTCGCCACCCGTCGCTACGGCTTTGTGTGGGAAACCACCATTCTCGGCGCCGACACGTTTGTCGCCGTGACCCAGGCCCTCGGCAGCCTGCCCGCTTTGCTGGGTTTCAATGTGCCAACCGTCGACATGATCCGCGCCAGCGGTGATTCAGCCCTGAATATCGAAAACGCCCGCCAAGCCTGGGCCGCCTGGCTGGTGGGCGTGTTGCTGGTCTACGGCCTGCTGCCCCGATTGATCCTCGCCCTGTTCTGCCTGTGGCGCTGGAAAATCGGGCGTGCGGCGTTGCGCCTGGACCTCAACCTGCAAGGCTACGCCCAACTGCGCGAACGCCTGATGCCTAGCAGCGAACGGCTTGGGGTCAACGATGCCGCGCCCGAACAGCTGCACCACGTCAGCGGCGGCGTCAGCGAGATGGACAGCGACGGGGCCTTGCTGGTGGCCATCGAACTCGACGATCACCACCCGTGGCCACCCAAACTGCCCAGCAACGTTAAAAACGCCGGCATCCTCGACAGCCGTGAATCGCGGAACAAGCTGCTGGAACAACTCAGCCGTTTCCCGCCCGCACGTCTGGTCATCGTCTGCGACCCGCGCCGCTCGCCGGACCGTGGCAGCCTGGCGTTGATCGCCGAACTGGCGCGCAGCGCCACCGCCACCCGTGTATGGCTGCTGCAAGCGCCGCCCGGCCAGGCGCTGGACGCCGAACGCCTGGGTGACTGGCACACCGCACTGCAACAACTTGAGCTGCCGTTTGCCGATTGCGCACCGCTGAACTGGCTGGAGACCGGGCATGACTAAACCGCTGAAACTCGCCGTGGTCGGCCACACCAATGTCGGCAAGACCTCACTGCTGCGCACCCTCACCCGTGACGTGGGCTTCGGCGAAGTCTCCCATCGCCCCAGCACCACGCGGCATGTCGAAGGCGCGCGCTTGTCGGTGGATGGCGAAGCCTTGCTGGAGCTGTACGACACGCCCGGCCTGGAAGACGCCATCGCCCTGCTCGACTATCTGGAGCGCCTGGATCGCCCCGGTGAACGCCTGGACGGTCCCGCTCGCCTGGCGCGTTTTCTGGAGGGCAGCGAAGCGCGCCAGCGTTTCGAACAGGAAGCCAAGGTGTTACGCCAATTGCTGGCCTCGGACGCCGGCCTGTATGTGATCGACGCCCGCGAGCCGGTGCTGGCCAAGTACCGCGATGAGCTGCAAGTGCTGGCCAGTTGCGGCAAACCCTTGTTGCCGGTGCTCAACTTCGTCACCAGCAGCGACCAGCGCGAGCCGGACTGGCGCGAAGCCCTGGCCCGCCTCGGCCTGCACGCGCTGGTGCGTTTCGACAGCGTGGCGCCGCCGGAAGACGGTGAACGTCGCCTGTATGAAAGCCTGGCCCTGCTGCTGGAAAACTCCAGACCGCAGTTGGAACGCCTGATCCTCGATCAAGAGGCCCAACGCCAGGCCCGCCAGCAAAGCGCCGCACGCTTGATCGCCGAACTGCTGATCGACTGCGCGGCCTGCCGTCGCAGTGTGGTCACCGAAGATGAGCAGCAAGCCATCGGCGATCTGCGCAAAGCGGTGCGCCAACGGGAACAAAAGTGTGTTGAAGCCCTGCTCAAACTGTTCGGTTTTCGCCCACAGGATGCCGCCGCCAGTGATCTACCGTTGCTTGACGGTCGCTGGGGCGATGACTTGTTCAACCCCGAAACCCTCAAGCAACTTGGCGTGCGGGTCGGTGGCGGAATCGCCGCCGGTGCCGCTGCCGGTGCGGGCGTGGACCTGCTGGTCGGCGGCCTGACCCTTGGCGCTGCGGCACTGGCCGGCGCTATCGCCGGTGGCGCCCTGCAAACCGCACGCAGTTACGGCAGCCGCCTGCTCGGCAAGATCAAGGGCCAGCGCGAGCTGACCGTCGACGACAGCGTGCTGCGCCTGCTCGCCTTGCGCCAACGTCAGTTGCTCAAGGCCCTTAGTCTGCGCGGGCATGCGGCGATGCATAGCATCAAGGTCGACACGCCCCAGGACAAAACCTGGCGCGAGGGCAAGCTGCCCGACGCGCTGCACAAGGCCCGCGCCTATCCGCAATGGTCATCCCTCAACCCCCACGCCAAGCTGAGCCAGGCCGAGCGTCAGGAACAGGTCGAAACATTGGCTGAACAGCTCAACGAAGCGTGACGCGCTTAAAGCGCTCACCAATTCAACCCCAGGAACGCCTTGCATAGCGAGCGAACCAGTTCTTTATCAGCGTTTTCAGCTACCCCGTTGCGGTCGATATCACTATTGGTGGTAGCGGTTTCCAACACGCTGTCGCTGTCGACGTCATAGTCCATGGTTCTGGAGACCAGTAATGTTTTCCCCTCGGACACCTTGCTCTCACGGAACTCCAGCCTCACCGAATCCGGCCGTCCCGCGTCGCTGAAATCATCCACATAGATGACGAGCGCACACTGCCAATGGCTTGCCGGGTTAAACCAATTGAGTTTCACGAAGCTGTCGGCGAAAGTCGCGATCCGGCGCTTATCCAGGTCCAGCGAACCGGGTTTACTATGCCCTCCCCATTTTGCATTCGAGGTCATTTCCTGTCCGACGATATCGTGGATCAGCTCATCGGGACGACCCGGCCGTTGCTGATAGAAATGCAAAATGACCGTATCGGCATGACCGTTGCCTTGCAGGTCTTGGGCGATGGCTTTCAAATAGTGCATCAGTGTTGCTCTCTTAATGGGTGAAGCAAGCACCTTAGTGAGGTAACAACAAGGGCTCCAGGCGGCGTATCGGCTTATTGTGTAAGGCCCATCTTCGCTGCCAGTAGCCTCGCCGCCTTGGCCTTGAGTACATCAAGGTCGAGCACCGGGCTCATCACGTCTCTCCCCACAAGGTACTGATATTTCGCTCGGCCATCGCCGGCCCCACGCTCATGCCCACGCCGGTGTGCATCAACGCAGCGCTGACACCGGATGCTGCCTGCACAAACGAGAACGGCCCGGGCCCGCGGGCGCCGTAGACGCCTTGCCAGCGTTCGACCACCTGGATTTTGCAGCCCAGGGTCTGTTCGGCCAGCTCGATCATCCAGTCATCTACCTGCTCGGCATTGAAGGGCGACGGGTCGCTGTCGTAATGGTGGGAGTCGCCAATGATCAGTTCGCCATGGGGTGTAGGGCTGATCAACAGGTGAATGCCGTGCTCCTGCAGATGCGGCGTTTCGCGCAGGATCTGCGCCTGCACTGCGGCAGCCTCCGGCAGGTCGGCGAAGGCGCCGTAGTGCACGCAGCTCAGGCCGGTGAGCAGGGCGTGTTGCAGGTTCAGGTTGACCGCCGGCCGGGCGCGCAGCATTTGCAGGCGGCAGGTTTGCGGGTTGAGCGGGGCGATGGATTCGGCCAACAGGGTCTGATAGTCGTGGCCGGAGCAGACGATGATCTGCTCGCCGCGAAAGCTGCCGGCCGTGCTGTGCAATTGGCCCGGTTCGACGTCGCGTACCAGCGTGGAGAAATGAAACTCCACGTTCAGGTGCTGGCTCAGGTAATGGATCAGCGCCGGGATCGCCTCGCGGGAATACAGTTGCTGATCGTCCTTGCCGTGCAGCGCCGCGCGGTGGTGGCGGAACTGGCCGGCATACAGGTCCTTCATCGCAGCGCCTTGCAGCAGCTCGACGCTGTAGCCGTGTTCGCGGGCACGCCCGGCGCAGAAGGCTTCGAGCAGATGTTCTTCAGCTTCCGTGCGGGCAAACAGGTAAGAACCATTGCGCTTGAGCGCAAGGCCCGCCGTTTGCGCCCATTGGCCCCAGATCTCGCGGCTCTGGCGGGCCAGGTCCAGCATCGGCCCCGGCGGCTGGCCAGTGACCAGGGCTTGGCCGAAGTTACGCACAGAAGCGCCCAATGGCGTGGCGCTGCGCTCGAACACCTTGACCTTGAGGCCGCGCTTGGCGGCGGCATAAGCGTGGGACAGGCCGAGGATGCCGGCGCCGATGATCAGCAGGTCGCTGTGGTGTGTCATGGAGTGATGTCCTGAATTCGAAGCCACTATCGCAGGCAAGCCAGCTCCCAAATTTTGATGTGTGAATACCTTCAAATGTGGGAGCTGGCTTGCCTGCGAAGGGGCCATAAGCCCTAACGAAAACCTTACTGACCCGCCACCTTCTCCGACTTACCGTCATAGCGCTTGCGCCATTCAGTCAGGATGCTGTCGCGGTTTTTCGAGGCCCAGGCAAAGTCGTTCTTGATCAGGCGCTGCTCGTAGTCGGCCGGCAATTCGGTCTGCGGCTTGGCGATACCCGGCTGGGCGAGGATGGCGAAGTTAGCCTTGTACAGCTCCATCGCCGCTGGGCTGGCGGAAAAGTCAGCGAGTTTTTTTGCCGCATCGGCGTGTGCGCTGCCCTTGACTACGGCGGTGGCTTCGATCTCCCAGCCCAGGCCCTCTTTCGGCAGGATGATGTCCAGCGGCGCACCCTGGCGTTTGAGTTGAATCGCCGGGTATTCAAAGGAAATCCCGATCGGGAACTCACCGGACGCCGCCAGCTTGCACGGCTTGGAGCCGGAGTGAACGTACTGGCCGATGTTCTGGTGCAGGTCGTCCATGTACTGCCAGCCTTGCTTCTCGCCGAAGGTCTGCAACCAGGCGCTGACATCCAGGAAGCCGGTGCCGGAGGACGCCGGGTTAGGCATCACGATCTTGCCCTTGTACTCAGGCTTGGTCAGGTCCTGCCAGCTCACCGGTTTGGTCAGGCCCAGCTTTTCGGCTTCGATGGTGTTGAAGCAGATGGTCGCGGCCCACACGTCCATGCCGACCCAGGCGGGCGGGTTGGCGGCGTCGCGGTAGTGCTGGCCGATCTTGTCCAGGTCCTTGGGCGCGTAGTTGTCCAGCATCCCCTGCTGGTCGAGGATCGCCAGGCTGGAGGCGGCCAGGCCCCACACCACGTCAGCCTGCGGGCGGTCTTTTTCAGCCAGCAGCTTGGCGGTGATAATGCCGGTGGAATCGCGTACCCACTTGATCTCGATGTCAGGGTTGGCCTGTTCGAAGGCTTTTTTGTAGGTCTTCAATTGCTCGGCTTCGAGGGCCGTGTACACGGTCAACTCGGTCTTGGCGAAGGCATTCAGGCTGAATGCCGTGAGTACCGCAGCGACCAGCGCCAGGGGCTTGAACATGGAGCACCTCCTTCAGGGATGTTTTATTGGCCGGGCGCGGTCTGGCGCCAGGCTTGGGAGCGACGCAGCGCGCCACGTGAGGCCCACGCCAGCAACAGCGAGACGCCGACTGAGGTGAACAGGATCAGGGTCGACATGGCCGCCGCGCCGCCCACGTTGCCGGCGTCGTCCATGTTCAGCACGGCGACGGCGGCGAGGATGGTATCGGGGCTGTAGAGAAAGATCGCGGCGGACACGGTGGTCATCGCCGA
Source organism: Pseudomonas sp. 910_23 (assembly GCF_052850795.1). Lineage (NCBI taxonomy): Bacteria > Pseudomonadati > Pseudomonadota > Gammaproteobacteria > Pseudomonadales > Pseudomonadaceae > Pseudomonas > Pseudomonas sp. 910_23. The sequence continues at coordinate 9,329 of NZ_VXCZ01000008.1, forward strand.
CACAAACAGGTAGCGCAGGATATCCAGCAGCGCCGGCAGGCAGATCGGCACCGTGACGCGCCAATAGTGGCGGTACAACGGCGCCTTGAGCGACAACGCCGCCGCTTCGAACTCGGCGTCCAGCTGGCGCAGGGCGGTGGTCGCGGTCATCTGCGCGGTGGTCAGGTAGTGCGCAATGGTGCACACCACCAGCAACGCCATGCTCCCGTAGAACACGTGCAGCGGGTTGCCGTTGAGGTTGAAAAAGAACACGTAGCCCAAGCCGAGCACCAGCCCCGGCACCGCCATCGGTACGAAGCTGAGCATGCGCAGCGCCAGGTTCAGGCCCTTCTGGCCCTTGGTCTTCTCCATCAGGTAGGCACCGGTGAAGATCAACACACTGCCGATCAACGCCGTGCACAGCGCCATGGTCAGGCTGTTGCGGTAGGCCAGCCAGCCGCCGCCGGCGGTGTCTTCGAACTGGTAGTGGTTGAGCGATAGCGACAGGTTGTACGGCCAGAACTTCACCAGCGACGAATACACCGCCATGCCGAACACCAGCAACAACACCGCGCAAATCAGCAACACGATGGCCAGGTAGCAACCGTCGCGCAGCCGCGATGGCGCGGGCAGAAACACCTGGGCGCGACCGCTCATCGAGTCGCCATGCCGACGGCGCAACCAGGCATCTACGCCAAAGCTGAACAGTGCCGGTAGCAGCAACACCATGCCGATCAACGCGCCGCGCCCGAACTGTTGCTGACCGACCACCGCCTTGTAGGCTTCCAGCGCCAACACCTGGTAATCACCGCCCACCACCACCGGCACACCGAAGTCGGTGATGGTCAGGGTAAACACCAGGCAGAACGCGGCGAACACCGCCTGGCGCGTGGCCGGCCAGGTGATGCTGCGAAACGCCCGGGCCGGGCTGGCGCCCATGCTCGACGCCGCATCGAACAAGCGCGCATCCGCCAGGGACAAGGCCGACAGCAGGATCATCAACGCATGGGGAAAGGTGTAGATCACTTCACCGAGCACAATGCCCCAGAAGCCGTAGATATTCTCCGAGAGCAAGCCGCGCAACATGCCCTGGTTGCCGAACAGATAGACCAGGGCAATGCCCGGCAGCATCGACGGCGCCATCAAGGGCAGCAATGACAAACCGCGCCAGACGGTCTTGCCGGGAATCAGCGTACGTTGCAGGGCATAGGCAAACAGGTAAGCCAGCGGTACGACGATGGCCGCCACGCTGAGGGAAACTTTCAGGCTATTGCCCAGCAACCAGTGGAAGTTGGCGCTGGTCAGCAGTTCGCGCGCGGCTACCAGCCCACCGCCCTGCCCGGCTTCGCTGCTGAAGCCGCGCCAGAAGATCGCCAGCAACGGCAGCAGGACCGCTAACACCAACAGGCCGAGCCAGAGCCATTTGCCGCCGACCACAAAGAGACGGTCGCCCCACTCGGCGCGGGACACTTGACGCGGTACCGGCAATGTCATGACGGCGGCCATCTCAGGCAAACACCTGCAGGCTGCGCGGCGGCAAGGCCACCCAGATGTCCTGGGCACCCAGGCGCGGCATGGCTTCGGGTGCCAGTTCGGCCAGCAACGGATGACCCGGCAACTGTTCCAGCTCAAAGCTCATGCGGCAGCGGTTGCCGAGGAAAGTAATTTCGCGAACCTTGGCCGGGAACAGGTTCTCTTCATGCACCGTCGGGTTGACGCTGATCGCTTCCGGGCGACAGAACAGGCGGCCGGACCGGGCCACACCCGCATCGTCGGCCAGGCGCATATTCATTCCGCCGACCTGGGCATGGCTGGCGCTGCTACGGTTGAACGGCAACCAGTTGCCCTGGCCAACAAACTCGGCGACGAAGGGTGTGGCCGGGCGGTCGTAGATCTCCTGGGGCGTGGCGTACTGCTCGACCTTACCGTTGTTCATCACGGCAATGCGGTCGGCCATCAACATGGCTTCGTCCTGGTTGTGGGTCACCATCAAGGTGGTAATACCCAGGCGCCGCTGCAATTGGCGCAGCTCGGTGCACAAATGCTCGCGCACACGGGCGTCGAGGGCCGACATCGGTTCATCCAGCAGTAATAACGAAGGGGCCGGCGCCAATGCACGGGCCAGAGCGACGCGCTGCTGCTGGCCGCCGGAGAGTTGGCCGGGGTATTTCTTTTCGCTGCCGACCAAACCGACCAGTTCAAGCATCTGCCCGACGCGCTTGCGCACTTCATCGCGGCCGCTGCCTGTGAGGCCGTAGCCGATGTTTGCTTCAACCGTGAGATTGGGGAACAGCGCGTAGGACTGAAACAGGATGCCGTAGTCTCGCGCCTGGGGCGGCAGCAGGGAAACGTCCCGCTCGCCCAGGTAAAGCTCACCGCTATCCTGACGCTCCAGGCCGGCGATGCAGCGCAGCAACGTGGTCTTGCCGCAGCCGGACGGGCCCAGCAGGCACACAAGCTCGCCGGCGGCGACGTCCAGGGACACGTTGTCCAGCGCGGTGAAAGCGCCAAAGCGTTTCTGGATCCCGCGCACCTTCATGGGCGCGCCGGGTTGGGTCAGGGCTGTGTTCATGCAAGGCACCTCATCGAACGGATGAAAGCCATGCTAGGGAGGCAATGCGTAGTTGGTGTGGCAGAAAGGCAAAACGGGGTGATAGTGGTATTGGTGGATTTGTGTAGGACTCATGGAGATGAGTTGCCTGGCCTACCGCAATCGGGAGCAAGCCCCCTCCCACAGTTGACCGGGTTCCAACATGAGAATGCGGTCAAAATGTGGGAGGGGGCTTGCTCCCGATTGGCCCTCAAGCCAGCCGCAGAACTTAAATTGGCGACATTTCCTGAGCCAGGCCAAGGAACGCTGCCGGCAGCCGCGCACCTTTACGCTCCTTGAGGCAATACAGATACTCCGGAATCTGCGGTGCATTCTCGATGGTCAGCACACGCAATTGCGGATCATGGGGCACTTCCTGGCGAGCGATGATGCTGATGCCGATATTGCGCAGCACCGCCTCGCGAATCGACTCACGGCTGCCAATCTCCAGCAACGGCCCATACCCCACGCCGCCGCTTTTCAACAGTTCTTCGGTCAGCCTGCGGGTGGTGGAGCCGGCTTCACGCATCAACAACGTGTGCCCGGCCAGCGCGCTCAACGACACATGTTCAAGCTTGGCCAACGGGTGATTGCGATGTACCGCCAGCACCAGCGGGTCGGTGCCCAGCACGCGGCGGATCAGGCGCGGGTCGTCCAGCAATTGCGAAGAGGCCGCAACGTCGACGCGGTAATCATCCAGCGCTTCGAGCACCTGCTGGGAGTTGCCGATTTCCACCGACACTTCCACGTGCGGCAGGCGTTCACGAAAGGCTTTGACCAGGTCGAGAATGTAATACGGCGCCGTCGCGGCAATCCGCAGCGCGCCCTGGACCTGACCATTGTTGCGCAGGAAAAACTCGATATCCGCTTCCTGCTGCAACAGCGTCTTGACCATCGGCAACAGCCGCGCACCTTCGTCGCTGACCGTCAGGCGACGGCCGCCGCGATAGAACAGCTCAACGCCGTATTGGCTTTCCAGGTTGCGAATCTGGGTGGTCACCGTGGGCTGGCTCAGGCCGAGTTTTTTCGCCGCCTGGGTGATACTGCCCAGGCGGGCGACCATGAAAAACGCCTTTAACTCAGCACTCAGCACACCACCCTCTCATCCTCTATTTGCGCAACAGGCGCAGGCCATTGAACACCACCAGCAAACTCACGCCCATGTCGGCGAAGACCGCCATCCACATGGTCGCCATGCCCATGAAGGTCACGGCCAGGAAAATCGCCTTGATCACAAGCGCCAGGGCGATGTTCTGCTTGAGGATACTCGACGTTTGCCGCGACAGCCGAATGAAAGCCGGAATCTTGCGCAGATCATCATCCATCAGCGCCACGTCGGCGGTCTCGATGGCGGTGTCGGTGCCTGCTGCAGCCATGGCGAAGCCGATCTCGGCACGGGCCAGAGCCGGGGCGTCATTGATGCCATCACCGACCATGCCCACCCGATGGCCTTGGCCGTATAGGGTTTCGATAGCTTGCAGCTTGTCGGTGGGCAACAGGTCACCCTGGGCCTGGTCGATGCCGACTTGGGTCGCAATCGCCTGGGCGGTGTGGGTGTTGTCGCCGGTAAGCATCAGGGTTTTGATGCCCAGGTCGTGAAGTTGCTGGATGGCTTCGCGGCTACTGTCCTTGACCGTGTCGGCCACGGCAAACAGCGCCAGGGGGCCGGACTTGTCCAGCAGTAGCACGACGGACTTGCCTTGTTTTTCCAGGGCGAAGAGTTTTTCTTCCAACGCCTCTGAGCACAGGCCGAGGTCTTCCACCAGGCGGTGGTTGCCCAAGTGATAGGTCTGGCCGTTGATGTCGCCGCGCACACCGCGCCCGGCCAGAGCCTCGAAGTTATCCACAACGTGAAGCGCCAGGTTTTTATCCACAGCTGCGTTGGCGATCGCCAGGGACACCGGGTGGTCGGAACGCCCGGCCAAACTGGCGGCCAGGGCCGGGGCGCTGTCTTCAAGATTCGGGAACAGCGGCAGGTAATCGGTTTGCACCGGTTTGCCGTGGGTGATGGTGCCGGTCTTGTCGAGCGCCAGGTAGTCGAGCTTGTAACCGCCCTCCAGGTACACGCCGCCCTTGATCAGGATGCCTTTGCGCGCTGCGGCGGCCAGGCCGCTGACGATGGTCACCGGTGTGGAGATCACCAAGGCACACGGGCATGCCACCACCAGCAGCACGAGGGCGCGATAGATCCAGTCGAACCACACGCCCGCCATGAACAGCGGCGGAATCACCGCCACGCCCAGGGCAAACAGGAACACCGCCGGGGTGTAGACCTTGGAAAAACTGTCGACAAAACGCTGGGTCGGCGCCCGTGCGCCTTGGGCTTGTTCCACGGCGTGGATGATTCGCGCCAGGGTCGAGTTGTTGGCCGCCGCAGTGACTTTGTACTCCAGGGAACCGGCCTGGTTGATGGTGCCGGCGAAGACTTTATCGCCGATGGTCTTTTCAATCGGCAGGCTTTCCCCGGTGATCGGTGCCTGATCGATGGTGGATTGACCGGCAGTGACTTCACCGTCCAGGCCGATACGCTCGCCGGGTTTTACTCGAACGATCGCACCAAGCTCTATGCTTTTGACCTCTTGTTCCATCCATGAACCGTCAGCCTGGCGCACGGTGGCCTGCTCCGGGGTCATCTGCATCAAGCCGCTGATGGCATTGCGCGCCCGGTCCAGGGACTTGGCCTCAATCAACTCGGCCACCGTAAACAGGAACATCACCATCGCCGCTTCCGGCCACTGACCAATAAGGATGGCGCCGGTCACCGCGATGCTCATCAGCGCGTTGATGTTCAGGTTGAGGTTTTTCAGGGCAATCCAGCCCTTTTTGTAGGTGGTCAAGCCGCCGCTGAGGATCGACACCAGCGCCACCAGTGCGATCACCCAAGTCGGTGCCACACCGGTGAAGTGCAGCACTTCGGCACCCAGGGCGCCCACGCCCGACACTGCCAATGGCCACCAATGCTTCTTGGCCGGCGGCGCGGCGGTGGGGCTGCCTTCCTCGATAGGGTCGGCCTGCATACCAATGGACTTGATCGCCGCAATGATCGGCGCCGTGCTCGGCAGGTCATGGGTGACACCGAGGATGCGGTTGATCAGGTTGAATTCCAGTTGCTGCACGCCGGCGAGCTTGCCCAGTTTGTTCTGGATCAGCGTCTGCTCGGTGGGGCAGTCCATGGCTTCGATGCGGAAAGTGCTCAGGCGCGAGCCGGCGGTGGGCGCTTCGCTCAGGGTCACCACGGCAGGCCCGGCAGCGCCGGAACAGCAGGAGCCTGAGTGGCCGTGGCTATCCACCGGCGTGAGTTTTGCCGGGGCGTGATCATGTGGGTGATCGTGACCATGATCGTGCGGGTGATCATGAGCATGGTCATGATCGTGCTTGTGGTCGTGCTTGTGCGGGGTGTGAATGGAGTGGCTCATCAGGTCGCGTCCGTAAAGGTGCCTGTTGCCAAGTAAAGACCCTGTAGCCACTATAGGGTCAAGCACCCATTTGGAGATTGCTGCGATGAAGATCGGCGAACTGGCCAAACTCACCGACTGCCCGGTGGAAACCATCCGTTATTACGAGAAGGAAAGCCTGCTGCCACCGCCTGCGCGCACTGAGGGCAACTACCGGGTCTATACCCAGGCGCACACCGAGCGGCTGATCTTTATTCGCAACTGCCGCAGCCTGGACATGACCCTCGAAGAAATCCGCAGCCTGTTAGGGCTACGCGACAGCCCCCAGGACCAGTGCGAAAGCGTGAATGCGTTGATCGACGAACATATCCACCACGTGAAAGCGCGGATCGACGGATTGCTGGCCTTGCAGGAACAACTGCTGGACCTGCGCCAACGTTGCGGCGGTGGGGATCAGTGCGGGATTTTGCAGCAGTTGGAGGTCAGCGGCGGGATTGCGGCCAGTGAGGCCGAGCCTTCACATGTGGGCAGAAGCCACGGCCATTGAACCTAAGTGAACACGATTAAAATGTGGGAGGGGGCTTGCTCCCGATAGCAGTGGATCAGTCATAACCTCTGTAACTGATACACCGCCATCGGGAGCAAGCCCCCTCCCACAGTTCTGACCGAGGCAGGCTTTAGATAGCCACGTCTGCCTTGATGCTCGGGTCCGCGTCGTAGCCCACGATCTCGAAGTCTTCGAACTTGTAGTCGTAGATCGAAGCAGGCTTGCGCTTGATCACCAGCTCCGGCAGCTTTTTCGGCGTGCGCGCCAACTGGGTCTGGATCTGTTCCATGTGGTTGCTGTAAGCGTGGGTGTCGCCAGTGGTGACAATGATCTCGTGAGGGATCAGGTCGCATTGCTGGGCCAGCATATGGGTCAGCAACGCCAGCGCGGCGGTGTTATACGGCAGCCCCAGGAACACGTCGGAGCTGCGGATATACAGCTGCATCGACAGATGGCCGTCATGCACGAACGCCTGATACAGCAAGTGGCACGGCGGCAGGGCTTGCTTGCCGTTGCGCGCGTTTTCCTGCGGGCTCTGGGTTTCGTCCGGCAGGTACTCGACGTTCCAGCCGTGGAACAGGATGCGGCGGCTGTTGGGGTTGGTCTTGAGCGTGTGCACCATGTAGTCGATCTGGTTGATCGTGCCGCCATCTTTGGTCGGCCAGGCGGTCCACTGCTCGCCGTACACCGGGCCCAGGTCACCGTCTTCGGTGGCCCATTCATCCCAGATCTTCACGCCATTTTCGTTGAGCCATTTGATGTTGGTGTTGCCGCTCAACATCCAGATCAGCTCGTTGGCGATGCTTTTGAAGTGCAGTTTCTTGGTGGTCAGCAGCGGGAAGCCGTCGGCCAGGTTATGCCGATACTGACGGGCGAACACGGCCTTGGTGCCGGTGCCGGTGCGGTCGCCCTTGGTCAGGCCATTGGTCACGACGTCGTGCAGCAGTTCGAGATATTGCTTCATGTGAGTACCTGTATCGTTGAAGCCGAGGCGGGCAAACCTCGGCGTTCGAATTTAAAGCGCGGCGTTCTTCAGCGGCTGCGGGCGGTTGTAAGCCCACCACAACATGCCCAGGCCCGCCAGGATCATCGGCAGGCTGAGCACCTGACCCATGGTCAGCCAGCCCCACGCCAGGTAGCCCAACTGCGCATCCGGCACCCGAACGAACTCGACGATAAAGCGGAAAATCCCGTAGAACAGCGCGAACATGCCCGACACGGCCATGGTAGGGCGTGGCTTGCGCGAGAAGAGGTAAAGAATAAGGAACAGCGCCACACCTTCCAACGCGAACTGATACAGCTGCGACGGGTGGCGCGGCAGTTGCGCCGGGTCGCTGAACGGCGGGAACACCATGGCCCACGGCACGTCGGTCGGCTTGCCCCACAACTCGGCGTTGATAAAGTTGCCAATGCGCCCGGCACCCAGGCCGATCGGCACGAACGGCGCCACAAAATCCATCAACTGGAAGAACGACTTGCCGTTGCGGCGCCCGAACCACCAGGCAGCGATCATCACGCCGACAAACCCGCCGTGGAATGCCATGCCGCCCTTCCACACTTCGAAAATCAGCGTCGGGTTGGCGATATACGCAGACAGGTCGTAGAACAGCACATACCCCAGGCGCCCGCCGACGATCACCCCCATCGACATCCAGAACACCATGTCGGAGAGCTTCTCCTTGGTCCAGGTCGGGTCGAAACGGTTCAGGCGCCGGGAAGCCAACAGCCAGGCACCGCCGATGCCGATCAGGTACATCAACCCGTACCAATGGATTTTCAGCGGACCAATGGCCAGGGCCACCGGGTCGATCTGCGGGTAAGGCAGCATTGCGACTCCTCGTTAAAACATTTAGTCATGACGCACCGGACCATGCCGATGTGCGATTAAGCCTGCGTTACAGCGGCGAGATCAAATTAAGAAGTTCACATACACGCCAAATAGCCCGGCATGTTAACGGATGGAAGGTGAACGGCCCAACTTCGTTACGATGGAACGCCTGCACATCTGTGGGTAGAGTGGCAAAAACACAAAAGGGGTCACCCGATGTGCCTGATTGTTTTCGCCTGGCGACCAGGCCATGCCCAACCGCTGATCGTCGCGGCCAACCGCGATGAGTTCTATGCCCGCCCCAGCCTGCCGCTGGCCCAGTGGCCGGATGCGCCGCAGGTCTATGCTGGCCGCGATCAGGAGGCCGGGGGCACTTGGTTGGGTGTAAACGCGGATGGGCGTTTTGCTGCGCTGACCAATATCCGCGACCCGCACCAGCCACCGGCACGCAAGTCGCGGGGCGAGCTGGTGGCGCGCTTTCTCAGTGGATCGCTGCCCATTGATGATTATTTAGCCGACGTTAACGGACGTTCGATTGAATATGCCGGGTTTAACCTGCTGGTGGGTACGCGGGATGAGCTGTGGCATTACAACGCCAATGATACCGAGCCTACGTTGCTGAAGGCTGGGGTTTACGGGTTATCCAATGCCGGGCTGGATACGCCCTGGCCTAAGTTGGTGAAGGCCAAGGCGGCGTTCAGCGCAGTACTGGAGAACCCCGAGCCTAAGGCACTGCTGGGAATTCTCAGCGACCCGCAGACCGCCCCGTTTGCTGAACTGCCGGACACCGGCGTAGGCCTGGCGACCGAAAACCTGCTATCGAGCGTGTTTATCGCCAGCCCCAGTTATGGGACACGGGCGAGCACGGCGCTGATTGTGAATGCCGATGGGACGCGCAGGATGCTGGAGCGTAGCTTTGGCCCGCACGGCGGGCGGCTGGGCGAGGTCGAACTGGAAATCTGACGGCGCTTGGACTGACGTCATCGCAGGCAAGCCAGCTCCCACATTTGGAATGCAGTTCCCTGTGGGAGCTGGCTTGCCTGCGATGAAGGCGCCTCGGTCTAGAGGGTTTTCGCCGAGGCCGGGTTGATCATCCGGGTCAGCCCGAGGTTCTTCAGCGCCAACTGCAACGAGCTGTGGATAACTTGCGGGTTGTCGATGGTCATCAACTGCGCGAGCAAATCCTTGGCCATGCCCAGGTCAACCTGGCGCAACATCCACTTCACCTTCGGCAAGTTGGTGGCGTTCATCGACAGGCTGTCAAAGCCCATCGCCATCAGCAACACCGCAGCGGCCGGGTCGCCAGCCATCTCACCGCAGATACTCACCGGCTTGCCTTCGGCATGGGCGTCGCGCACCACGTGTTGCAAGGCTTGCAACACCGCCGGGTGCAGGTAGTCGTAGAGGTCGGCCACCCGTGGGTTGTTACGGTCCACCGCCAGCAGGTACTGGGTCAGGTCGTTGGAGCCCACCGAGAGGAAGTCCACCTGCCGCGCCAACTCCTTGGCCTGGTATACCGCTGCGGGAATTTCGATCATCACGCCAATCGGCGGCATCGGTACGTCGGCGCCTTCGTCGCGTACTTCGCCCCAGGCGCGGTGGATCAGGTGCAGGGCTTCTTCCAGCTCATGGGTGCCGGAGATCATCGGCAGCAGGATACGCAGGTTGTTCAACCCCTCGCTGGCCTTGAGCATGGCGCGGGTCTGGACGAGGAAGATTTCAGGATGGTCGAGGGTAACGCGAATGCCACGCCAGCCAAGGAAGGGGTTGTCTTCCTTGATGGGGAAATACGACAGTGACTTGTCGCCGCCAATGTCCAGGCTGCGCATCGTCACCGGTAGCGGGTGGAAGGCCTGCAGTTGCTCGCGATAAATCGCCAGCTGCTCCTTCTCGCTCGGAAAACGCTGGTTGATCATGAACGGCACTTCGGTGCGGTACAGCCCCACCCCCTCAGCGCCTCGTTGCTGCGCACGCGCTACATCGGCCAGCAGGCCGGTGTTGACCAGCAGCGGTACGCGGTGACCGTCGAGGGTGACGCAGGGCAGCTCGCGCAACGAGTCGAGGCCCTGGGCCAGTTGCTTCTCTTCTTCCACCACTTCGGCGTATTGCTTGCGCAGCACGTCGCTGGGGTTGGTAAATACCTCGCCGCGATGACCATCGACGATCATGTCGATGCCGTCGACCTTGGAGTACGGCAGGTCCACCAGGCCCATCACCGTCGGGATGCCCATGGCCCGGGCCAGGATCGCGACGTGGGAGTTACCCGAGCCCAATACCGAGACCAGGCCCACCAGCTTGCCCTCAGGCACTTCGCCGAGCTGAGTGGCCGTCAGCTCTTCGCTGACCAGGATGGTGTTATCGGGGAAGACCATGTTGGTGCTGCGGTCTTCCTGCAGGTACGCCAGCAGGCGGCGACCCAGGTCGCGCACATCCGAAGCCCGCTCGCGCAGGTAGGCGTCGTCCATCATTTCGAAACGGTTGACGTGATCGGTGACCACCTGGCGCAACGCGCCCTGGGCCCACTGGCCGGTCTTGATCACGGTTTTGACTTCGTTACCCAGGGACGCGTCGTCGAGCATCATCTGGTACACGTCGAACAGCGCACGCTCTTCGGGGCGCAGCTGGGTGGCCAGCTTGTTCGACAGGTTGCGCATGTCGGCGCGCACGCCTTCCAGGGCGGTCTTGAACAGTTTGATTTCGGCTTCGATGTCGTGGACGGTCTTGTCCGGCACCACATCGAGGTCGGCTGGCGGCAGCATGACCACCGCCGTACCCACCGCAGCACCCGGCGAACCGGGCACGCCGACGAACTTGGCTTCCTGGATGCCCTTGCCCTGGCGCCCCAGGCCACGGATCGAGCCGGTGGCTTCGGCGTGGGCGATAACCCCGGCCAGCTGCGCACTCATGGTCACGAGGAAGGCTTCTTCACCTTCATCGAACTGGCGGCGTTCTTTTTGCTGGATGACCAACACGCCGACAACGCGGCGGTGGTGGATGATCGGCGCCCCCAGGAACGAGGCGTAGCGCTCTTCACCGGTTTCGGCGAAGTAGCGATAACGCGGGTGGTCGGCCGCATGTTCGAGATTCAGGGGTTCTTCACGCGTCCCCACCAGGCCCACCAGACCTTCATTGGGCGCCATGCTGACCTTGCCGATGGAGCGCTTGTTCAAGCCCTCCGTGGCCATCAGCACAAAACGATTGGTCTCGGGGTCCAGCAGGTAAACCGAGCAGACCTGGCTGCCCATGGCTTCCTTGACGCGCAACACAATAATCCCCAACGCCGCCTTGAGATCCTTGGCGGAGTTAACTTCCTGGACGATCTTGCGCAGCGTATTGAGCATGGCTCGGGGTCGAACTCCGTCGTCAGTCGCGCGCTAAAAGGCGCGGGGCAAGCTCTTTGAGAGCGCGGCGGTAAACCTCGCGCTTGAATGTCACCACCTGGCCCAACGGGTACCAATAGCTGACCCAGCGCCAGCCATCGAACTCCGGTTTACCGGTCAAATCCATCCGCACCCGCTGCTCGTTGGAGATCAGGCGCAAAAGAAACCATTTCTGCTTCTGGCCGATGCACAGCGGTTGGCTGTGGGTACGCACCAGGCGTTGCGGCAAACGATAGCGCAACCAGCCACGGGTACAGGCCAGAATCTGCACATCTTCACGCTCAAGGCCGACTTCTTCGTTCAACTCACGGTACAAGGCGTCTTCAGGGGTTTCGTCGGGGTTTATCCCACCTTGAGGAAACTGCCAGGCATCTTGGTTGATTCGGCGAGCCCATAGCACCTGTCCGGCATCATTCGTAAGAATAATCCCGACATTAGGACGGAAACCATCGGGGTCGATCACGGCAACAACCTCGCAAACGCATGTCGCCGCATTGTTCCACAAAGATTGTTCCAGCGGCAACGAGGCTTCTTACCTTATGTGCACTCTTGTGAAAAGACCGTATTCTGGACGCCTTTTTACAGACTTTTCAGCGAGTAACTGCAATGCGCCTGGCTTTATTCGACTTGGACAACACCCTTCTCGGCGGTGACAGCGATCACGCTTGGGGCGATTACCTGTGTGAGCGTGGGATTCTCGACCCGGTGGCCTACAAGGCCCGCAACGACGAGTTCTACCAGGACTACCTGGCCGGCAAGCTCGACAATGCTGCCTACCTGAACTTCAGCCTGGAAATCCTCGGCCGTACCGAGATGGCCCAGTTGGACGAGTGGCACCGCGACTTCATGCGCGACTGCATCGACCCACTGATGCTGCCCCTGGCGGCGCAATTGCTGGCCAAACACCGCGCCGCCGGCGACAAGCTGGTGATCATCACTGCGACCAACCGCTTCGTCACCGCGCCGATTGCCGAGTTGCTGGGCGTCGAGACCCTGATCGCCACCGAATGCGAAATGCTCGACGGCCGCTATACCGGGCGCAGCACCGATATACCGTGCTTTCGAGAAGGCAAAGTGACGCGCTTGAATCGCTGGCTGGAAGAGACTGGGTACAGCCTGGAAGACAGCTACTTCTATAGCGACTCGATGAATGATTTGCCGTTGCTGGAGCAGGTGACGCATCCGGTGGCGGTGGATCCGGATCCGAATTTGCGCGCTGAAGCGCAGAAGCGGGGCTGGCCGGTGATCACTCTGCGCAGCTGATGACGCTATCGCAGGCAAGCCAGCTCCCACATTTGGAATGCATTCCCCTGTGGGAGCTGGCTTGCCTGCGATGAAGGCGACGCGATCTAACGCTTTAAACCGGCTTGGCGCCCATCAGCCCTGCAATCGCCACAAACCCCACCAGGCTGACCACCGCCAGCACCAGGGTAAAATTCAGGCTGCCGCCCTCACCTTTGCGCAGGCGATTAAGGCGCGCCACCAGCCAGAACCACGCCAGCGCCGCCACGGTGTAGAGGATGCTGGAGCCTAAAATCCAGGTTTGCCCCAGCGGCCAGCCGATCAGGTGCACCAGCCACCAACCGGTGAACGGCATACTGACCAGGCAAATGCCCATCAGCAGCCACACGAACGCCCATGGGCGTTGCACGATGACCGCCGGGCCGGCACTGCGTTTACGCCAGGCCAGTACGGCCAGGCCGAGGCCGCTGAGCAGCAGCAACACGGTGGCGGTGATGTGGATAACCTTGAGGGTGGTCAGTGTTTCCATGGTCTCGATTCCTTAAAGGCCGCTCAGTCAGCGTAGTCGCTCAACCGAGGAACAACTGGTAGGCCGGGTTTTCGCTTTCATCCCAGTACGGGTAGCCGATTTCAGCCAGGGCTGCCGGCACCAGGTGGCGCTCGTCCGCCGGCACTTGCAGCCCGGCGACCACACGCCCGTCCGCTGCACCGTGGTTGCGATAGTGGAACATCGAAATGTTCCAGCGCCCGCCCAGCTTGTGCAAGAAGTTGAACAAGGCGCCCGGACGCTCCGGAAATTCGAAGCGAAACACCACCTCATCGCTGACTTTGGCCGCATGGCCGCCCACCATATGGCGAATGTGCAACTTGGCCAGTTCGTTTTCGGTCAGGTCCAGCACGGGGAAACCCTGGCTGGTCAGGCTGGCGATCAGTGCGCTGCGCGGATCGTTTTCCGGGTGGGTCTGCACGCCGACGAAGATGTGCGCTTCGCTGCCAGAGTGGTAGCGGTAATTGAATTCGGTGATCTGGCGCTTGCCCACGGCCTCGCAGAACGCCTTGAAACTGCCCGGCTGCTCGGGGATGGTTACCGCGATGATGGCTTCGCGGCCTTCACCCAGCTCGGCACGCTCGGCCACATGGCGCAGGCGATCGAAGTTGACGTTGGCGCCAGAGTCGATGGCGACAAAGGTCTGGCCGCTGACGCCGCGAGTCTCGACGTACTTCTTGATCCCGGCCACGCCCAACGCGCCTGCCGGCTCGGTGATGGAGCGCGTGTCGTCGTAGATATCCTTGATCGCCGCGCAGATTTCATCGGTGCTGACGGTGATCACTTCATCCACATGATCCTTGCAGATGTCGAAGGTGTGCTGACCGATCTGCGCCACCGCCACGCCATCGGCAAAGATTCCTACGGTCGGCAGCACCACGCGCTCGCCTGCCGCCATGGCGGCTTGCAGGCAGTTGGAGTCGTCCGGCTCGACGCCGATGATCTTGATTTCCGGACGCAGGTATTTCACATACGCCGCAATACCGGCGATCAACCCGCCGCCGCCCACCGGTACGAAAATCGCGTCCAGCGGCCCCGGGTGCTGGCGCAGGATTTCCATCGCCACGGTGCCCTGCCCGGCAATGGTGTGTGGATCATCGTAGGGGTGAATGTAGACGTAGCCTTTTTCGTCGACCAGCTTGAGCGAATAGGCCAGGGCTTCCGGGAAGGAATCACCGTGCAGCACCACTTTGCCGCCCCGCGAGCGCACGCCTTCGACCTTGATCTCCGGGGTGGTCTTGGGCATCACGATGGTGGCCTTGACCCCCAGCACCTTGGCCGCCAGGGCCAGGCCCTGGGCATGGTTGCCCGCCGATGCCGTGACCACGCCACGGGCGCGCTCCTCGCTGCTCAACTGGGTCAGCTTGTTGTAGGCGCCGCGAATCTTGAACGAGAACACCGGCTGCAAGTCTTCGCGCTTGAGCCAGACCTTGTTGCCCAACCGCTCGGAGAGCTGGCGGGCAGTCTGCAAGGGAGTTTCCACGGCGATGTCATACACGCGCGAGGTGAGGATCTTTTTGACGTAGTCTTCAAGCATCGGCAGGCATCTACTTCACGAGTTGGGCAGGGCCAAGGAGTCTAACCCAGCGTTTGGGCGGGCGACCACACGAATCCGGAGGTTTTGTTGGGTTATACTCGCGCCCCTCGATAACTCCCCGCCCGTTCCGGAGCCCGCATGACCCAGGATCAACTCAAACAGGCAGTGGCCCAGGCCGCCGTCGATTTAATCCTTCCCAAACTCGACGACAAGAGCATCGTCGGTGTCGGCACCGGCTCCACTGCCAACTGCTTTATCGACGCGCTGGCCCAACACAAGGGCGCGTTCGACGGCGCCGTGGCGAGTTCCGAAGCCACCGCCGCCCGCCTTAAAGGCCATGGCATTCCAGTGTACGAGCTCAACACCGTGAGCGACCTGGAGTTCTACGTTGACGGCGCCGATGAAAGCGACGAACACCTGAACCTGATCAAGGGCGGCGGCGCAGCCCTGACCCGCGAGAAAATCGTCGCGGCCGTGGCCAAGACTTTTATCTGCATCGCCGACGCGAGCAAGCTGGTGCCTGTGCTCGGTGCGTTCCCGCTGCCGGTGGAAGTTATCCCCATGGCCCGCAGCCACGTAGCCCGCGAACTGGTGAAACTGGGCGGCGACCCGGTGTACCGCGAAGGTGTATTGACCGACAACGGCAACATCATCATTGATGTGTTCAATATGCAGATCACCAATCCGGTGGAGCTGGAGACGCAGATCAATGCCATCGTCGGTGTGGTCACCAACGGCCTGTTCGCAGCGCGCCCGGCCGATGTGTTGCTGCTGGGCACCCCGGAAGGCGTGAAAACCCTCAAGGCTTAACAACACCACAACTCCAATGTGGGAGGGGCGGTGCGACGATTCGACTTGCTCCCGATAGCAGTGTGTCAGTCAGAATATCTGGTACTGATACACCCAATCGGGAGCAAGCCCCCTCCCACATTTGCAGCACTCCTATCCAAAACCGTGCGCTCTGTCACGGCACGCCAAGTCCCGCCTGGTATCCAATCGGATACAAATTACAGCCACGCGACCCACGCGTTTAACAATGCGTCAATTTGCAGCCGCCCACGGAATGAGGCGCGCATTGTGCAAAGGGTCTGGGCTTTGAACATTCCCATCACCTCAAGGAAGACCTTGTGATAAAGCCCCTAGCCCTCGCCATCAGCGTTGCCGGTGCCCTGCTGTCCGCGCAAGCCCAAGCTTACGAGTACGGCCAGCACGCCAACACCACCCTGGAAAAACTGATCAATGACTACCCCGGTCGTTATCGCGGCACGGCCAATTTTGCCGGCGCTACTGATTGGATGCAGAGCCAGATGGGCGCGGCCTATTCCATCAGCCGCCAGGACTTCACCTGGAGCAGCGGCAGCCGTGCTGCGCAAAACGTGGTGGCCTACGCCGCCGGCACCAAGCCGCAGTACGTGGTGATTGGCGCGCATTTCGACACCTACTTCGGCCGCCCGACCCTGCAAGGCCTGGATGACAATGGCTCCGGTGCCAGCGTGCTGACCGAGGTGGCGAAGAACCTCGGCGGCCTGTCATTGGAAAATGGCCTGCAAATCGTCGGATTCGGCGCGGAAGAAGAAGGTTTGCGCGGCTCCCGGGCCTTTGTTGACTCGCTGAGCGCCAGCCAGCGCGCCAATATGCTTGCGATGATCAATCTCGACAGCCTGATCACCGGCGACATGATGTATGCCCACGCCGGCCAGAACAGCACCGACAACCCGGCCCTGGCGTCATTGCGCGAGCACACGTTTCAGATCGCCAAGGAGTTGAATATCCCGCTATTCACCAACCCCGGCCTGGACCCGCAATACCCCAAAGGCACAGGCTGCTGCAGTGATGGTGAACCTTTCGAGCCGCTGAATATCCCGATCCTTTATGTAGAAGCCACCAACTGGGAACTGGGCGATCTGGACGGTTATACCCAGACCGACAACCCGAAAATCCCAGGCGGCTCGACCTGGCACGACCCGAGCGAAGACAACAAAGGCGTACTCACCGACGCCTTCGGCCAGGCGCGCATCGACCAGCGCCTGCGTGACTATTCACGCTTGCTCAGCCGCCTGGTGCTGGAACTGACCAACGCCGACCTGATGGCCTCGACGGCGTCCGGCGGTGCCGTCGCACGCAACATGCAGGACAACCTGCAACGTCAGCATCAAGCCATGGTGCGCCTGCACGATCGCCGCTGGCTGACCCTGCAGGCCGCCAGCCGCGAGGTGGGCAGCTTTGATGGCGAGATCGGCGTGGACGGCGAATACAGCCCGGACAGCGGTTTCGACACGGCCCCCAACCCCGAAGCCCGACGCCTGGGCCTGCACGCCCTTGGCGATTATCAGCTGAGCCCAAGCCTGAATATCGGTGCCAGCCTGAGCTACCTCAACGGGCGCGACAAACTGGAGCATCGCGGCAAACTGGACAGCGACACCTGGCAGGCAGCCGTCTATGCGCTGCTCAATGATGGCGGGCCAAGCTGGCTGGCCGGTGACCTGAGCATCGGCCACACGCGTTTCGATTCCAAACGCAACCTGATCATCCAGGCCAATGGCGGGCCGATCCTGCTCAATCAGCAACTGACGGGCGAGACTGATGCCCTGGCGTTGGGCGCGCGGGTGCTGGGCGGCTACGACTTTGACTTCGGTGCGCTCAAGAGCGGGCCTTTCGCCGGCCTGGACTACAGCCACTACCGCATCGACACGTTCCACGAAAAACAGAACCTGCGCACCGCCCTGCAGTATGAAGAGCAGTCTTTCGACTCCCTGCAAGCCAGCCTCGGCTGGCGCGTGCGTGGCGCTGTCGCCCTGCCCTACAGCCTGAGCCTGATGCCGTATGCAGACATCGCCTGGGTCAAGGAAATGGCCGATGGCCGCTTGGATGACCTGCAACTGACAGCCCGCGCCGATGGCCAGGCGCGCACCGCTCGGCTCGGCTCAGCAGACAAGAGCTTTGGTCGCGCACAAATCGGCAGCCAATTGGCGATCACCCCGCAGTTGGGGGTGTATGCCGAGGTCAATGGCCGCCTGGGTCATGCCGAAGGCAGCCAGACCGGCTATACGCTGGGCGTGCAATGGATGTTCTGATCAGGTTTTTTTGAACACGTAAAACAGGTTCGGCTCGCTGACCATATACAGCGTGCCCTCGTCATCCATGGCAATCCCTTCGGCCTGAGGCACGCGCTTGCTCAGGCCATGGCGCCCTTTAAGCAACGACAAACTGCTTAAGGGGCGACCGTCGATGTCCAGCTCCAAAACCAGGAACGATTCATCCGACAGCGCCAGCAGATGGCCGCTGCGCTCGTCGTATTGCAGGCTCGACAGGTCGCGCACAAACAGTCCGGCATCGCGCTTGGGGTTGTTGATCACGTGCACCGAGTAGGTTTTTTCCGCCTTGAAATGCGGGAAGCCATGCACTTCATAGATCAGCATCGGGTCGCGCTCCTTGGCGACGAACAGACGCTTGCCCACCGAATCATAGGCCAGGCCCTCGAACCCCTTGTTGCTGCCGATATGTACGCCGAGGGTCATCTGCTCCGCGTCGGCGGCGTCGAGGAAGGTTGTGTCGTCGTCCACATGCACCTTGATCAGCCGCTGCTGGCGCTCATCGCTGATGACGTAAATGTTGTCACTGATAAACTCCACAGCCTCTGCATCGCCAAACCCCACCAGTGGAATGCGTCGCAGGATCTTGCCCTCCAGGGACAGCTCCACCAGCTCGGCGTTTTTATTGGTGACGGTAAACAGGCTTTTGCGCACCGGATCGTAAGTGAGGGCCGAGACATCATCGTCGAGCCCTTCGATCACCTGGCCTTCCAGGGTCACGCGGTAATCTGCCAGGCCAATGGCGCGCTCATCGGCAGGCTGGCGCCACACCTGCCAGTTGAACCAGGCACGCTCGAACAGACGAAACTGCTGCGCAACGACCCCGGCGGCAACCAGGGCAAGCAACAGCAAGATGAAAACAGCAGGTTTGGGGCGGGCAAGTCGACGCATCGGGGCGGGCTCAGTGAAAAAACTGGCGAATAGATATCAAGGTCGCCTGAATTTAAACTTAAACGCGCCGAACTGTCTGGCGAATGCCGTTTATAAAGAAAAGTCTGACGTAATTCGTCAGTTATTTCTGCTTTTCAAAACGATAGAACAAGTTGGGTTCACTGACCATGTACAGGTTGCCGCTCTCATCCAGGGTCACCCCTTCGGCGCGCGGGATGGTGTCTTTCAGGCCGTTGAAGCCACCGAGCAAGGTCATGAAGCTGACTTGCTCGCCTGTTTCGTCCAGTTCCAGCAACAGGTGGGAATCGGCCGACAGCACCAGCAAGTGCCCAGTGCGCGGGTCAATGGACAAGGCCGAAAGGTTGCGCACATCCAGTTCGGTGCTGACCAGCTTTTGCTTGTCGCCGGTCAGCGTGTTGCCATCGCTCTTCCACGTGAACAAGGCCGGCGGCCGCTCTTCGCCCAGTACAAGCTGCTGATTACGCTTGTCCCACGCGATCGCTTCAAAGGCTTTGTTCTGGTCTTTGGAGGGGCCCAGGTCATGGCTTGGGAAATCAGCTTTGTTCAGCGCCGTGGTGCCGGCGTCCACCTTTACCACGGTCACGGTGTGATCGCGTTCATCTACCACGGCCATCGAGCCGTTTTCCATCACCGTCACGCCCTCAGGATTGTTCCAGCCATTGAGCGGCATCTTGCGCAATACGTCGCCTTGCAGGCTCAGCTCCACGAGAAACGGGTTTTTGCCCATGACGGAAAACAGAGTTTTGGTCTGGGGGTTGTAGGACAGGTCGGAAGCCTCATCCTTCTCCATACCGGGCAGCAGCTTGGCGTCGATGACCGCCTGATAGTCCGGGAGCCAAACACTCTCCTGGCGTTCAACCGGGCTCTCGAAGCGCTCCAGCACCCACAGCACACCGCGATCATCCCAGTGCATGGCCCAGGCCACGCCATACAGAATGGCACCGGCCAAGAATACCCAGGAATACCAGCGCATGGACAAGCGCGAGCGAAGCGAGGTTTTCGAAGTGGGTAGAGGCACGGCCATTGAGCGCTTTTCCGGAAAGTCAGCTGTATGGGATAGCACAGGATTCAACGGCCTGCGCGCAAGAGGCTGGGATTATCCGGATGGCGTGTGAAAAAAATGCAAAAGCCCATACTTGGGATACACACAAAACCAATGTGGGAGGGGCGGTGCGACGATTCGACTTGCTCCCGATTGCGGTCTGTCTGCCAGCTTATTTGTAGCTGACCCACCGCTATCGGGAGCAAGCCCCCTCCCACAGTTTGGCCGTTACTTAGCGCACGACGCTTTCGAAACGGTTCACACCCGCCAGCTCCAACACCAGCTCATCCCCCACATTCAACGGGCCTACGCCTGCCGGAGTGCCGGTGAGAATCACATCACCCGCCTGCAGGGAGAAGCAGCCCGCCATGTGCTGGATCATCGGTACGATCGGGTTGAGCATCTGCGCGCTGTTGCCATCCTGGCGCACTTCGCCGTTGATGGTCAGGCGTATGCCGATGTCGGTCACGTCCGCAAAGGTACTGCTGACGACGAAGGGGGCAAGCACCGCCGCGCCGTCGAAGCACTTGGCGATTTCCCACGGCAGGCCCTTGGATTTCAGCTCGGCCTGTTTGTCGCGCAGGGTCAGGTCCAGCGCCGGGGCGAAGCCGGAGATGGCGTCGAGGACTTCTTCGCGGTTTGGCTTGTTCGACAACGGCTTGCCGATCAACACCGCGATTTCCACCTCGTAATGCACCGAACCGCGTTCGGTGGGAATCGCAAAACCACCTTCCAACGGCACCACGCAGCTACCGGGCTTGATGAACAGCAAAGGCTCGGTGGGCACCGGGTTATCCAGCTCCTTGGCGTGTTCGACGTAGTTACGCCCGATGCACACCAGTTTGCCCACAGGGAAGTGGATGTTGGTGCCGTCGACATACTTGTGCTGGTAGCTCATGGAACGACTCCTTCAGGTGCGGTTAAACCGCGAAGATTTTGCCAGGGTTCATGATCCCGTTCGGGTCGAACACGGCCTTCACAGCCTTCATGTACTCGATTTCAACCGGCGAGCGGCTGTAGGTCAGGTAATCACGCTTGGTCATGCCCACGCCGTGTTCGGCGGAAATCGAGCCGTTGTACTTGGCGACGGTTTCGAACACCCACTTGTTCACGGTGGCACACTTGGCGAAGAACTCGTCCTTGCTCAGGTTTTCGGGCTTGAGGATGTTCAAGTGCAGGTTACCGTCACCGATATGACCGAACCAGACGATTTCGAAATCCGGGTAGTGTTCGCCGACGATCGCATCAATTTCGCTCAAGAATGCCGGCACTTTGGAGACGGTGACCGAAATATCGTTCTTGTACGGTGTCCAGTGGGAGATGGTCTCGGAGATGTACTCGCGCAGCTTCCACAGGTTGTGCAACTGGGTTTCACTCTGGCTCATCACGCCGTCCAGTACCCAGCCCTGCTCGACGCAATGCTCGAACGTTTCCAGCGCATGGTTGGCGACTTCTTCAGTGGTGGCTTCGAATTCCAGCAGCGCGTAGAACGGGCACTCGGTTTCGAATGGCGCCGGCACATCGCCACGGCCGAGGACTTTGGCCAGGGCCTTGTCGGAGAAAAATTCGAAGGCGGTCAGGTCCAGCTTGCTCTGGAACGCGTGCAGCACCGGCATGATCGAGTCGAAGTCGGTGGTGCCGAGTACCATGGCGGTGAGGTTTTTCGGGGCACGGTCCAGGCGCATGGTGGCTTCGACCACAAACCCCAGGGTGCCCTCAGCGCCGATAAACAGCTGACGCATGTCGTAGCCGGTGGCGTTTTTGATCAGGTCGCGGTTCAGTTCCAGCACATCGCCCTTGCCGGTAACGACTTTCATGCCGGCCACCCAATTGCGGGTCATGCCGTAGCGAATCACTTTGATCCCGCCGGCATTGGTGCCGATATTGCCGCCAATCTGGCTGGAACCGGACGAGGCAAAATCCACCGGATAGTACAGGCCGTTTTCTTCAGCGACGTTCTGCAATTGCTTGGTGACCACGCCCGGCTGGCACACGGCGGTGCGATCGGTGAGGTTCACGTCGAGGATCTGGTTCATATAGTCGAACGACACCACCACTTCGCCATTGGCCGCGACTGCCGCTGCCGACAGGCCGGTGCGCCCACCGGACGGCACCAGTGCTACCTTGTGCTCGTTGGCCCAACGGACGATGGCCTGCACCTGCTCGGTGGTCTTGGGAAACACGATAGCGCTGGGCGCGGGGGCGAAGTGCTTGGTCCAATCCTTGCCGTAAGCCTCCAGGGAGTCGGCATCGGTCAGCACTTTGCCGGGCTCAACCAGGGTCTTTAGCTCATCAATCAGGGCAGGATGGGTCATCGACAGAACTCTCGAACAATTCATGGTCATCCTGAGAACGCTTCACGTCGCAGGAATAGGTGTTTAGCGGGGTGCGTATGCTAGCATACCGCCCCCGCAGGACAGACCCAAAGGGCGTTTCTGCGGTGACGGCTTTCCTGCCGTCCGGGTCAGCTTGCGCTGCTCGACTCCCTGCCAATTTTCTCCGGGATACAGGTTTACGCAGATGAGCAAGACTTCTCTCGATAAGAGCAAGATCAAGTTCCTTCTTCTGGAAGGCGTCCACCCATCGGCTGTCGACGTTCTGAAAGCCGCCGGGTACACCAGCATTGAGTACATCACCAGTTCTCTGCCGGAAGCCCAGCTCAAGGAAAAGATCGCCGACGCGCACTTTATCGGCATTCGCTCCCGCACTCAGCTGACCGAAGAGATCTTCGACCACGCCAAGAAACTCGTGGCGGTCGGTTGTTTCTGCATCGGCACCAACCAGGTTGACCTCAACGCAGCGCGCGAACGCGGTATCGCGGTGTTCAACGCCCCGTACTCCAACACCCGTTCCGTAGCGGAGCTGGTATTGGCCGAGGCCATCCTGCTGCTGCGCGGTATCCCAGAGAAGAACGCCTCCTGCCACCGTGGCGGCTGGATCAAGAGCGCGGCCAACTCCTTCGAAATCCGCGGCAAGAAGCTGGGTATCGTCGGTTACGGCTCGATCGGCACTCAACTGTCGGTGCTGGCCGAAGGCCTGGGTATGCAGGTGTTCTTCTATGACACCCTGACCAAGCTGCCATTGGGCAACGCGACTCAAGTCGCCAGCCTGACCGAGCTGCTGGGCATGTCCGATATCGTCACGCTGCACGTTCCGGAAACCGCCGAGACTCAGTGGATGATCGGCGAGAAGGAAATCCGCGCGATCAAGAAAGGCGGGATCCTGATCAACGCCGCTCGCGGCACTGTGGTCAAGCTCGATGCCCTGGCCGACGCGATCAAGGACAAGCACCTGATCGGCGCCGCCATCGACGTGTTCCCGGTGGAGCCGCGCTCCAACGACGACATCTTCGAAAGCCCGCTGCGTGGGCTGGACAACGTCATCCTGACTCCGCACATCGGTGGTTCCACCGCTGAAGCCCAAGCCAACATCGGCCTGGAAGTCTCGGAAAAACTGGTCAAGTACAGCGACAACGGTACCTCGGTATCGTCGGTCAACTTCCCGGAAGTGGCTCTGCCGGCTCACCCGGGCAAGCACCGCCTGCTGCACATCCACCAGAACATTCCGGGCGTGATGATGGAGATCAACAAGGTCTTTGCGGAAAACGGCATCAACATCTCCGGTCAGTTCCTGCAGACCAACGAGAAGGTTGGCTACGTGGTCATCGACGTCGACGCCGAGTACTCGGACCTGGCGCAAGAGAAGCTGCAGCACATCAACGGCACTATCCGTAGCCGCGTGTTGTTCTAAGGTTTCAACCGCACCACGAAAAAGGGAGCCCCTCAGGGCTCCCTTTTTTGCATCTGAACAAATCTTACTTGACGTTAACCGTGATGACTTTCGAGGCTACCGTAGGCTCGAACTGGCGATGCACGTTGTCGCCAGCCACCAGTTGCAAGGTGTGCTTGCCTGGCGTGAGGGTCAGCTCGGTCTCGGTTTGCGCCTTGCCGAAGTGAATCGAGGTAGGCGTGGCCGGGATCGCTTCGTTTGCGTTGAGCGCCCCCACTTCCTGATCTACCAGCAGGTGATGATGGCCGGCGCCCGGTACCTGTTTGTCGATCGGCTCCAGGTCCAGGCCCTTGATGCCAAATTTGACGGTGAAGGTTTTGTCGACAGTAGCGCCGTCTTTGGGCGAGACAATGAACACTTCAGCACCAGCAGGAGCCGGTGTGCGCGGCTGGTCGGCAGCGCTGGCCAACATCGAAGCACCCAGCAGCAGGGACGCCAGGGTTGCACGGGACAAAAGGGCTTTCATTCGCTTCTCCAGTTTTTCAGTGAAATCTGTAGGGTTATGACAACTTCGCGATAAATTGCGGTCCAAGGCACCCGACACCATAGCAAAACGATGCTGAACAGCGCCTCGTCCATTCGAATTCTCTAGGAGTGACCATGCGCTTTTCGCCTGGCCTGTTACTGTTGCTTGCCCTTCTGAGCCCATTGGCCCATGCCGAGCTGATCGATGACGTCAATGATCGCGGCGAACTGCGTATAGCCCTGGAAGCCAACACCCCGCCGTTCAATTTCAAGGAAGGCGACAAGCTCACCGGCTTTGAAGTGGAACTGGGTGAGCAACTGGCGAAAGAAATGGACGTACGCTCCTCGTTTATCACCACCGATGATGCCGACCTGATGAACGGCGTGGCGACCGGCAAGTACGATGTGGCAATCAACCATATCGCTATGACTGCCGAGCTGAAGGATCGTTTCGATTTCAGCGCCGCTTATAACGACAAACCTGAACTGGTGATCCCGTTTCAGAAGGGCAACCCCGCGTTCAAGAGCAGCCTGGACAAGGCGCTGGAGCGGGTGAAAGCGGATGGCCGCTTGAAAGCGCTGGAGCAGAAGTGGTTTGAAAGCCAAACACCGATAGTCAAGACACAGTAGGTCAAATGTGGGAGGGGGCTTGCTCCCGATTACTGAGTGCCAGTCACGGCATCTGTTGACTGAGCCACCGCTATCGGGAGCAAGCCCCCTCCCACATTTTGTCCAAGGCAAGACTTTAGAATCCTTTGCCTGCCTAAAACGGCTCGTTGCCCCGCCGGCGAAACCAGCCGGTCAGGGACAGGCGTTCGCGCGTGGCCGGCAGTACCTCGTGGGGCACCTCGCCCGACAAAAACACCACCAGGCAGCCGCCGGTGGGCACCACGTCATATTCGACGCCGCCCTTGAGGTACATGCGCAACTGGCCGCCATGCTCGGGCAGCCAGGCGTCGTTCAAGTAGATCACCGCCGAGACCATGCGCCGGTCGTCGTCACGAAAGCGGTCCACATGCTTGAGGTAAAACGCACCGGGTGGGTACATCGCGAAGTGGCTTTCGAAATCTTCCAGCCCAAGGAACAGGCTGCGGTTCATTGCCAGGCGCAGGCTGTCCATGACGGCCATATAGGTGTCGCAAACCGCCGCGTCGCCCTCTTCCAGCCACTGAATATGATCACCGCGAATACCCTCGCGAATCTCCTGGGCCGGCCCGCGCCCGACTGCCGCCGGTGCCAGCTCACCTTCGGCCGCACGTTTATGGCACTCAGCCGCCAGTTCCAGGGTCAGAGCCTGGGGCAGGAAGCCATTCTGCTGCGACCAGCCTTTTTCGGCCAAGTCGTCAACGATACGTTGCAGCAGCGGGTCATCGAGGGATATTTGCATGGCGCGCATAGTATCCATACGCCTGAGAATCCGACAGCGCCGTCGAGCGCCCGAATGCACTTTAAATCAGCTGTCTGATAGGACTTCTCGACAAATCCTACGCCCGACACGGACAATAGTGGCCGACTGACAGGAGTCCATATGCGTCGTTTGTTTTTTACCGTGTTGATGTTCTGCGTTTTGCCCGCCTGGGCAGACGGCCATGACCAGTTGTACAAGGTTGCCGGCTGGGCCGAACAACGTGCGCATTTCAATGACGCCCTCAGTGCCGCCCAGCAACGCTACCGCAATAGCCTGCCGCCGGTGGTGTACCAGGCGCTGGTGGACAACAGCAATAAGCGCTTTGGCGCCCAAGCCATGGATCAGCGTGCCGAGGCGCAACTGCGCAAGCACCTGGCCAACCCGAAACCGGCCCTGGCGTTCTTCCAATCGCCCCTGGGCCGCAAGATCGTCGCCGCAGAATTGCTGGCCACGCGCCGCGACCAGTTGGCGAAAAACGCCCAGGGCTTGCCGAAAATCCAGGCCGACGCCACCCGCAGCCTGATCATCGGCCATCTGGCCCAAGCCCTGCCCGCGCGCGAGGCCGGTGCAGAAGTCAGCCTGGCGATTGCCGGTGTAGCGGCCGACAGCTTGAGCCAGATGATCCCCGGTTTGCTTGGCGGCGGTCAGGCCCAGGGTATGTTGAATGGGCAGCGCGAACGGTTGATGCAACAAATCGACAAGGACCTGAACAACACGCTGTTGTACGTCTACCGGGATTTGTCCGACCCGGAGCTGGAAGAGTTCGCTACGTTTGCCGAATCACCGGAAGGTAAGGCGTATTACCAGGCGGCCCTGGCAGCCATTCGCGCAGGGCTGGCTGTCGGCCAAAGCACCTCAAGCCTGACGCAGTAATTGTGGGAGGGGGCTTGCTCCCGATAGCAGAGTGTCAGTCACCAGATATATGACTGACACACCGCAATCGGGGGCAAGCCCCCTCCCACATTTAAAATGCGTTAGTTCAGGTGATCGGTGAGGTACTTGAAGTACTCATTACGAATCTCTGGAATCTCATTGGCCAGGTGATGCCTGCCCCGCGGCAGCATCAACACCTCGGGCCGGTCGAACTTACCGCGTAGCACCTGCAAATTGTGTTGCCAATCCACCGTCATATCTTCCTCACCCTGCACGATCACCGGCCGCCGTGGGCTGCGGGGTGCGGCTTCGATGCGTTTGATCCAGCGCGCCAGCGCCCCTACCCAAGCGGTGGGCAATTGGCGCGGCTGCAGTGGGTCGGCTTCAAGGAACGGTTTGAATGCAGGGTCGTTGGAGTTATCGCTGAAGCGTCGGGCGATGCCTTTGACGAACGGGCGCAGCAGGTAATAGCTGACCTGCGACCATCCCCAGGCACGCGGCCGCACCAGCGGTGAGAGCAGGAAGGTCTTGCCCTGGGCCGGGCTGTCGGCGCCGTGGTTGAGCAAGTGATCCACCACAATGGCGCCGCCGGTGCTTTGCCCGAACAGGTGCCAGGGTTGCGGCAATTGCAGCGCCTTGGCCTCAGCGAACAACGCCTGCGCCACGCTCTGGTACACCGCAAACTCATCGATGCTGGCGCGCGGGCCGCTGGACAAGCCGTGGCCCGGCAAGTCGCAGGCGATCACCACAAAGCCCTGGTCCAGCGCCCAATCCACCACATGGCGGTACAACCCCATGTGGTCGTAGAAACCGTGGAACATGAACATCGTTGCCACCGGCGCAGGCGGCCACCATACCTGGGCCACCACTTCAAACCCGCCCACCTCCAGGCGCCCCAACCGGCTCACCGCCGGCACCTTGCGAGCGGCCAGGTCAAGCCCATAGAAACGTTGATAGACCCTTGCCTCGGCGCTAAGCGGTTGCGCGTCCACCAGGGGCCGCAAGCTTTCGCGCAGATGATCAGGGTCAAAGGTGACGGGCATAAAGGCTTCCAGACTGGCGGTGAAGATGAATATCGAGCTGCGATATTCATCTGTCAGGACAAGCATGGCAAGCTACGCGACCTGCGAGGATACCTTTGAATGCGACCGCCTTACCGCAACGCCCTGTTCGCCAGCCTGATCCTGGTTATCTGCGCCGGCGTGCTGTGGGCCGCGTATGACTGGTTCCAGGGCCGCTACCTGCGCGCCTTCAGCGAGCACACGGCGGTATTCTCCGGCGATGCGCTGCAACTGCCCGCCGCCCTCAGCGGCCCTGGCCCGATTCGCCTGGTGCACTTCTGGGACCCGGCCTGCCCGTGCAATGTCGGCAACCAGCAACACCTGGGTGAGCTGATCGAGCAGTACGAGCCCCAAGGGGTCGAGTTTTACGCCCTGCAAAAAGCCGGTAGCCACGGCACCCTGCCCGACAACCTGCGCCACATGAAAATCCTCGACGCCCTGCCCGGCGCCGATCGCATACCCGCCAGCCCGGCCGTAGGCATCTGGGACCGCACAGGCAAACTGGCCTATTTCGGCCCCTACAGCGAAGGGCTGACGTGCAATGCCAGCAACAGTTTTATCGAACCCATTCTCAAGGCCCTTGGAACCGGACGCGAAGTGAATGCCACTCACACCCTCGCGGTAGGCTGCTATTGTTCGTGGCCTAAGGATCAGTAGCCCGTCCACTCTGGTAAGGAATGTTCATGAAGCGCGTCTTGCAGATTTTCGCGGTGCTGATTGCGCTGGTCGCCCTCGGCGCCGGTTGGTATGTCTACAGCAAGCAGCCCACGCGCCAGGGCACAGCGACCCTGGCCCACCTGCAAAGCTCGGTCACGGTGCGCTACGACGACCGTGGCGTACCGCATATCCGTGCCGAGAACGAGGCTGACCTGTACCGCGCCCTGGGCTATGTGCATGCCCAGGACCGGCTGTTCCAGATGGAGGTCATGCGGCGCCTGGCCCGTGGCGAACTGGCCGAAGTGCTGGGGCCCAAACTGCTTGAAACCGACAAGCTGTTTCGCAGCCTGCGCATTCGTGAGCGCGCCTTGAGCTACGCAGAGCACATGGACCCCGACTCAGCGTCGTCCAAAGCCCTGCAAGCCTATCTGGACGGGATCAACCAATATCAGGACAGCCACGCCAGCCCCATGGAGTTCGACGTGCTGGGCATCCCCAAGCGCCGCTTTACCGTCGAGGACAGCATCAGCGTCGCCGGGTACATGGCTTACAGCTTTGCCGCCGCCTTTCGTACCGAGCCGGTGCTGACTTACGTACGTGACCATCTGGGCAGCGACTACCTGAAAGTGTTCGATCTCGACTGGCAACCCAAGGGTGCGCTCAACCTGGCGGCCAGTGACTGGCAAACCCTCGGCGCCATCGCCGCCCTGAGTGAGCAGGCCCTGGCCGACAACGGCCTGCCGCAGTTCGAGGGCAGCAACGCCTGGGCCGTCAGCGGCAGCCATACCAAAAGCGGCAAGCCGTTGCTGGCGGGTGACCCGCATATCCGCTTCTCGGTGCCATCTGTGTGGTACGAGGCGCAGCTGTCGGCGCCAGGCTTTGAGCTGTACGGCTATCACAACGCGCTGGTGCCGGTGGCGTTCCTGGGGCACAACCTGGACTTCGGCTGGAGCCTGACCATGTTCCAGAACGACGACCTTGATCTGGTCGCCGAGAAGGTCAACCCGGACAACCCCAACCAGGTCTGGTATCACGGCCAATGGGTCGACATGACCAGCAGCGAGCAACAGATCCAGGTCAAGGGACAGGCGCCGGTGACCCTCACGCTGCGCCGTTCGCCCCACGGCCCGATCATCAATGACGTGCTCGGCGAGAACGCGGGCAGCACGCCAATTGCCATGTGGTGGGCGTTCCTGGACACCGAAAACCCGATCCTCGACGGCTTCTACCAACTCAACCGCGCCGATACCCTGGCCAAGGCACGTGCCGCGGCCGCCAAGGTGTCGGCACCGGGCCTGAACATCATATGGGCCAATGCCAAGGGCGATATCGGCTGGTGGGCGGCAGCGCAGTTGCCGATCCGCCCGGCCGGCGTCAACCCGGCGTTCATCCTCGATGGCAGCACCGCCCAGGCCGACAAGTTGGGCTTCTACCCGTTCAGCGCCAACCCCCAGGAAGAGAACCCGGCACGTGGCTATGTGGTCTCCGCCAACGCCCAACCGGTATCGCCCACCGGCATGGAGATCCCGGGCTACTACAACCTCGCGGACCGTGGCCAGCAGTTGAACGCGCAGTTGAGCGACAACAGCGTGAAGTGGGATGTAAGCAACAGCCAGGCTTTGCAACTGGGCACCACCACCGCCTACGGCCCACGCCTGCTCGCACCGCTGCTGCCGGTGCTGCGCGAAGGGATCAAGGACCCGGCTCAGCTCAAGCTGGTGGAACAGCTCGCAAGCTGGAAAGGCGACTACCCGCTGGACTCCACCAGCGCCACGCTGTTCAACCAGTTCCTGTTCAACCTTGCCGACGCGACCTTCCACCCGAAGCTGGGCGATGCACTGTTCAAGACCCTGATCACCACCCGTGTGATCGACGCGGCGTTGCCACGCCTGGCAGCCTCGGCGGACTCACCCTGGTGGGAGGGCAAGCGCGCGGATATCGTCAAGCTCGCCTGGGACAACAGCCTGGCCCACCTCAAGACGACCCTCGGCGACGACCCGGCGCAGTGGCAGTGGGGCAAGGCGCACACCTTGACCCATGGTCATCCGCTGGGCATGCAGAAACCGCTGGATAAGCTCTTCAACGTCGGCCCGTTCGCCGCACCGGGCAGCCACGAAGTGCCGAACAACCAGACCGCCGCGATCGGCCCTGCGCCATGGCCGGTGACCTATGGGCCTTCGACACGGCGCCTGATCGACTTCGCCGACCCTGCCCACGCACTGACCATCAACCCAGTGGGGCAAAGCGGCGTACCGTTTGATGCTCACTATGGTGATCAGGCGCAAAGCTATATCGAAGGCGGGTATGAGCAGGCGCATTTCAGTGATGAGGAAGTGACGGCCAATACCCGAGGCACCTTGAAACTGTTGCCTGCCAGATAGCTGTTTATCGCTACACCGGCGCCGCAAAGTTAAGCCTGAACTGTTGCGGCGTGACGCCCAGACGGCGATTGAACACGCTGCGCATGTGCTGGGCGTCGCGAAATCCGCATTGATAGGCCACCGTCTTGAGCGGCGCTTGGCTGCTTTCGAGCATCACCCGCGCCGCATCCACCCGCGCTCTCTCGACAAATTCCGCCGGCGTGATCCGCGCTTCACGGGCGAACACCCGGGAGAAATTGCGCGCACTCATATTGGCCGCCCTGGCCAAATCGGCAATGGTCAAATCCCCGGTCAGGTTGGCCAGCACGTACAACTGCACCAGCGCCACCGCCGAAGTGGCCTCGGCATGGGGTGTGAGAAACGGGCTGAACTGCGATTGCCCGCCCGAGCGTTGGGTGAACACCACCAGGCGCTTGGCCACGCTCAGCGCCACTTCCGGGCCGTGATCCTGGGCCAGCAGGTACAGCGAAAGATCGATACCCGCCGTGACCCCGGCCGAGGTGTAGAGGTTGCCGTCCTGCACATAGAGACGGTCGGCCTCGACCTGGGCAGAAGGGCACAGGCGCGCCAGGCTGGCGGCGTCATTCCAGTGGGTAGTGACGGTTTTACCGTCCAGCAGACCGGCGCGGGCCAGCATGAAGGCGCCGTTGCAGATCGAGCCGAAGCGCTGTGCCCTGGCAGCGGCACCGCGCAGCCACTCATCAAACTGAGGGCCGAAATCTTCGAAAGGCAGTTGCGGGCCGCCCGCTACCAGCAACAGGTCGTAGGGCTGCCGGGCTTCGCTGTAGTGCTTGTGCGCCTGCAATGACAGGCCATTGGAGGCAGCCAGAGTGCCGTGGCCGAAACCGATCACCTCCAGGCGGTAGTGATCGTCGGGCGCCAGGAAGCGGTTGGCCTCGCAGAACACATCCATGGGCCCGGTCACGTCCAGTGACTGGACGCCGGGGAAGATCAGGATCGCGACGGTTTTGTGCATGGGAGACCTTTATCTCTGGGCTGACGCAAAACCCTGTGGGAGCTGGCTTGCCTGCGATGCAGACACCTGGGCTCATCAGGTATACCGAGGTGATGCTATCGCAGGCAAGCCAGCTCCCACATTAGATCGCGCGCAGCCTTGGCGCGATGTGGCAGCACATTGGCCGAAAACGCGCCCTCGTCTCGATAGCTGCGTCGCCCAAGCGCGAACAGACTGGATGCTTTCCAGAGGAGCACCACCATGAACACCACCATCGCCGGCATCAAAATCCCCGACAGCGCCTTGGCCAAAGCCACCACTGAATACATCCGCGACATCGAATCCGACCTGCTGTACCACCACTCGCGCCGGGTATTTCTGTTCGGCGCCTTGAGCGGAGAGCGCAAGCAACTGGCCTACAACCCGGAGCTGCTGTATGTCGGCGCAATGTTCCACGACCTGGGCCTGGTGGAAGGTCATCGCAATGACGACCAGCGTTTCGAAGTGGACGGTGCCAATGCCGCCGCCGCGTTCCTCAAGCCTTACGGGCTGAGCGATGACGATATCGAACAAGTGTGGTTGTCCATCGCCCTGCACACCACACCGGGTGTGCCGCAACACCTGCGCCCCACCGTAGCGCTGGTGACCGCCGGGGTGGAGATGGACGTGCTGGGCATGGACTACACCGCATTTTCCACGGTGCAGCGCGAAGCGGTGGTGCATGCGCATCCACGCGGTGAAGGGTTCAAGGAGTGCATCATCTGCGCGTTTGCCGACGGCTTGCGCCATCGCCCGCAGACCACGTTTGGCAACGTGAAGACCGATGTGCTGGTGGACCAGGAGCCGGGGTTCAGGCCGATGAATTTTGTCGAGGTGATTCGCACGTCGCCGTGGTTGGCGTAGCTGAGTTGAAATGCGATCAAATGTGGGAGGGGGCTTGCCCCCGATAGCGGTGTGTCAGTCAGCAAATCTGATACTGATACACCGCTATCGGGGGCAAGCCCCCTCCCACATTTTTGGCCCAGTTCCGGCAGTTAGACCGGGGCTGGCGCCCGGCGCTTGTCCGGCTGTTGCCAGCCGTCAGCCGCGGCTTCTTCGATGGCTTGCTGGATGGCCTTCTTGCGATGCTCTTCGGCCCGACGGCTGAAGAACCACACCAGGAAGGTCACCAACGACACCGCCAACAGGATCAGGCTCGCCACCGCGTTGATCTCGGGTTTAACCCCAAGGCGCACCGCCGAGAACACTTCCATCGGCAAGGTGGTGGAACCCGGGCCCGATACAAAGCTGGCCAGTACCAGGTCATCCAGGGACAGCGCGAAGGACATCATGCCGCCCGCCGCCAGGGACGGCGCGATCATCGGGATGGTGATCAGGAAAAACACCTTCCACGGCCGCGCGCCCAAATCCATTGCGGCTTCTTCGATCGACAAATCCAGCTCACGCAAGCGCGCCGACACCACTACCGCCACATACGCCGCACAGAACGTCGTGTGCGCGATCCAGATGGTGACGATGCCACGTTCCTGGGGCCAGCCGATCATCTGCGCCATGGCCACGAACAGCAGCAACAGCGACAGGCCGGTGATCACTTCAGGCATCACCAGCGGTGCCGTCACCAGGCCGCCGAACAGCGTACGGCCCTTGAACTGGCTGATCCGCGTCAGCACAAAGGCCGCCAAGGTGCCCAGCGCCACCGCGGCCACCGCCGTGTAGCAGGCGATTTCCAGGGAACGGGCCACCGAGCCCATCAACTGGGTGTTGTCCAGCAGGCCCACGTACCACTTGATCGACCAACCGCCCCACACCGTCACCAGCTTGGATTCGTTGAACGAGTAGATCACCAGGATCAACATCGGCAGGTAGATAAACAACAAGCCTGCGACCAGCATGAAGCTGGAGAAACGAAAGCGCTTCATATCTTGCCCTCCAGCTCTTTGGCCTGGCTGCGGTTGAACAGAATGATCGGCACGATCAGGATCGCCAGCATCACCACGGCCAAGGCAGAAGCCACCGGCCAGTCACGGTTGTTGAAGAATTCCTGCCACAACACTTTACCGATCATCAGGGTTTCCGGGCCGCCGAGCAGTTCAGGGATCACGAACTCGCCCACCACAGGGATAAACACCAACATGCAGCCGGCGATGATGCCGTTCTTGGACAGCGGCACGGTGATTTTCCAGAAGCTGTTGAAGGTGCTCGAACCGAGGTCGGAGGCGGCTTCGAGCAGGCTCTGGTCGTGTTTGACCAGATTTGCGTACAGCGGCAGGATCATGAACGGCAGGTACGAGTAGACCACGCCGATATACACCGCGATGTTGGTGTTGAGGATCTGCAACGGTTCACTGATCAGCCCCATGGACATCAGGAAGCCGTTGAGCAAACCGTTGTTGCTGAGGATGCCCATCCACGCATACACGCGGATCAGGATCGCGGTCCAGGTCGGCATCATGATCAGCAGCACCAGCACGGTCTGCATCTCTTTGCGCGCGGTGGCGATGGCGTAGGCCATCGGGTAGCCGATCAGCAGGCACAGCAGCGTGCTGAAGAACGCCATCTTCAACGAGCCCAGGTAGGCGGCGATGTACAACTCGTCGCCCGCCAACAGGCTGTAGTTGGCCAGGTTCAGCACCACTTGCAGCTTTTGCTCAACGTAGGTGTAGATCTCGGTATAGGGCGGG
The DNA here is from genome assembly GCF_052850795.1 of Pseudomonas sp. 910_23. Lineage (NCBI taxonomy): Bacteria > Pseudomonadati > Pseudomonadota > Gammaproteobacteria > Pseudomonadales > Pseudomonadaceae > Pseudomonas > Pseudomonas sp. 910_23. The sequence goes on from NZ_VXCZ01000008.1 coordinate 43,690, forward strand.
ATCGCCACGTCGGCTTCGGCAAAGCTGATTTTCAATACGATGAAAAACGGCAGTGCGAAAAACAGAAACAGCCAGAGGAATGGAATCCCGATGACCACCTGCTTGCCATTGGGGATTATGCGATCCAAGCGCCGCTTGAATTTCTTCATGTTCATGAGCGAAGTACCACGCCGCTGTCGTCTTCCCACCACACGTAAACCTGATCACCCCAGGTTGGGCGCTGGCCACGGCGTTCGGCGTTGGCGACGAAGGACTGCACCAGCTTGCCACTCGGCAACTCCACGTAGAACACCGAGTGGCCGCCCAGGTAGGCGATATCGTGCACCTTGCCGCTGGACCAGTTGTGCTCGCAGGTTGGCATTTCGGTGGTGACCAGCAGTTTTTCCGGGCGAATCGCGTAGGTCACCGACTTGTCTTCCACCGAAGTAGCGATGCCGTAGCCCACGTAAATGTCGCGATCCAGGTCCGGGCACTTGAGCACCGCATGGCCTTCGGCGTCGTCCACCACCTGGGTGTCGAAGATGTTCACGTTGCCGATGAACTCGCACACCAGGCGGCTGGTTGGGGTTTCGTAGATGTCGATCGGGCTGCCGATCTGGGCGATCCAGCCCAGGTGCATGATCGCAATACGCTCGGCCATGGTCATGGCCTCTTCCTGGTCGTGAGTCACCATCACGCACGTCACCCCGACGCGCTCGATGATCTCTACAAGCTCCAGCTGCATCTGCGAGCGCAGCTTCTTGTCCAGGGCGCCCATTGGCTCATCGAGCAGCAAGAGTTTGGGGCGCTTGGCCAGGGAACGGGCCAGGGCTACACGCTGGCGCTGGCCGCCGGACAGCTGGTGCGGCTTGCGCTTGGCGTATTGGCTCATCTGCACCAGCTTGAGCATCTCGGCCACGCGGGCGTCGACTTCGGCCTTGGGGATCTTGTCCTGCTGCAGGCCGAACGCGATGTTCTGCGCCACGGTCATGTGCGGGAACAGCGCATAGGACTGGAACATCATGTTGATCGGCCGCTCGTAGGGCGGCATGTCGGTAATGTCCACGCCGTCCAGGTAGATGCGGCCTTCGGTTGGGCGCTCGAAACCTGCGAGCATACGCAGCAAGGTGGACTTGCCTGAACCCGAACCGCCGAGCAAGGCGAAGATCTCGCCTTTCTTGATTTCCAGGGACACATCGTCCACCGCAATCGTCTCGTCGAACTTCTTCGTGACCCGGTCGATTTTGACCAGCACCTTTTTCGGTGTCTGGTCGCCCTCGAGGGCTTTCTTATAGGCGCCGGAGGCAACTGCCATTTACGAAACTCCCAAAAAAAGAGTGCAGCTCGCCCAATACGGGCCAGCCTTGGATAGTTTGAGCCTTACTTGCCCGTCTTGACCCTGGTCCAGCTACGGGTCATTAAACGCTGCACTTTCGGGGGTAGCTCGAAGTTGACGAATGTCCGCTCGAGAACCGCCTGCGGTGGGTAAACCGCTGCGTCGGTGCGTATCGATTGTTCCATCAGCTTGTCCGCCCCGGGGTTAGGGTTGGCGTAACCGACGTAATCACTGACCTGGGCGATCACCTCAGGTTGCAGCAAATAGTTGATGAAGGCATGAGCCTCTTTAACGTTGCTCGCATCCTTGGGGATCGCCAGTACGTCAAACCAGAGGTTGCCGCCTTCCTTGGGAATTGCGTAAGCGATGTTCACGCCCTTGCCCGCCTCGGCCGCGCGGGCCTTGGCCTGGAACACATCACCGGAGAAACCGGCAGCCACGCAGATATTGCCGTTGGCCAGGTCCGAGATGTATTTGGAGGAGTGGAAGTAAGTCACGTAGGGCCGCACTTTGAGCAGCTTCTCTTCGGCCTTCTTGTAGTCGGCCGGGTTGGTGCTGTTAGGGTCCAGGCCCATGTAGTTGAGCACTGCCGGCAGCATTTCATCGGCCGAATCCATGAACGACACACCGCAGGTGGCGAGCTTCTTCATGTTTTCCGGTTCGAACAACACCGCCCAGGAATCGATATGGTCGACGCCCAGCACTTCCTTGACCTTATCGACGTTGTAGCCAATGCCATTGGTGCCCCACAGGTACGGCACCGCGTACTGGTTGCCCGGGTCGTTCTTTTCCAAGCGCTTGAGCAGGGCCGGGTCGAGGTTGGCGTAGTTTGTCAGCAGTGACTTGTCGAGCTTCTGGAACGCCCCGGCCTTGATCTGCTTGCCGAGGAAATGGTTGGACGGCACGACCACGTCATAGCCGGTACGCCCGGCGAGCAACTTGCCTTCCAGGGTTTCGTTGGAATCAAACACGTCATACACGGGCTTGATGCCGGTGGCCTTTTCAAAGTTGGCCAGGGTGTCGGGGCCGATGTAGTCCGACCAGTTATAAACATGCACCGTCGATGCGGCCTGCACGCTGACAGCCAGCGTGATACCTGCACCCACCAGCAAGGCTTTGCGAAATAAAGAAATTGGCAAGTGGAGGTCCTCTTAAATAGTTGGGCCCAAAGTTGTTGCCCGGCAACAAAACCGGCGCGCAACTTACCCTCGATAAACCGATCCGGCAAAACTTTCTTTGATCTAATTTGTGGGAGAGGGGCTTACTCCCCTCCCACAGCTGCCAGGGCTTACTTGCCCGACTTGATCTTGGTCCAGCTACGGGTCATTTCACGCTGGGTCGCGGCCGGCAAGTCGGCAATCGCGTAGAGCTTGGCCTGCACGTCCGCCGACGGGTAGATGCCCGGGTCGCTGGTGATGTCTTTGTCTACCAGTGCAGTGGCCTTCTCGTTACCGTTCGGGAAACGCACGCTGTTGGTGATGCTCGCCATCACTTCCGGCTTGAGCAGGTAATTCATGAAGGTGTAGGCGGCCTCGACGTTTTCGGCATCCTTGGGGATAGCGACCATGTCGAAGAAGCTGCCGGCGCCTTCTTTCGGAATGTCGTAGGCCACTTTGACTTTGCCACCGGCTTCAGCCGCCCGGGACTTGGCTTGCTGGATGTCACCCGAGTAACCCACGGCCACGCAGATGTTGCCGTTGGCGAGGTCGGAAATGTACTTGGACGAGTGGAAGTAACCGATCGAAGGACGGATCTTCAAGAACAGGTCTTCAGCCTGCTTGAGATCGGCTTTCTTCTGGCTGTCGGTCGGCAGGCCCAGGTAATGCAGCGCGATTGGCAGCATTTCGGTTGGCGAGTCGAGGAAGCTCACGCCGCAGCTTTTCAGCTTGGCGATGTTTTCCGGCTTCATCAGCACATCCCACGAATCGATCTTGTCCACGCCCAGCGCGGCCTTGACCTTCTCCGGGTTGTAACCGATGCCGATCGAACCCCACATGTACGGGAACGCGTGCTTGTTGTCCGGGTCGCTGACCGACACGGCCTTGAGCAGGGATTTGTTCAGGTTGCTGTAGTTAGGCAGCTTGGACGTGTCCAACTCCTGGTACACGCCGGCCTTGATCTGCTTGGCCAGGAAGTTGTTCGACGGCACAACGATGTCGTAGCCGGACTTGCCTGCCAGCAACTTGGCTTCCAGGGTCTCGTTGCTGTCGAACACGTCGTACACCACCTTGATGCCCGACTCTTTTTCAAAGTTGGCGATGGTGTCCGGTGCAATGTAGTCAGACCAGTTGTACACGTGCAGCACTTTATTGTCTGCCTGGGCCGCGCCCGCCATTGCGCCCATCAGGGACAAGGCGAGGAGGGTCTTGCCAGCGTTTTTCAAACCTAATGCCTTCATTGGGTGATGCTCCGATTTTTCTTTTTTGGGCCGCACATTGTTTATGTTTCGGGCCCAGCCAAAGGGCAACAAAACAGGACGACAGTCTGGCAAGTTCAGGGGCCCGCTTTCAACCGGCCCCCGCATTTATCTACTCAGCCCTGCAATGCCGCCAACGTCAGGTCCAGGCAATGACGGGCCTTGGTCACCAGCTCGTCGATTTCTGCCTGGCTGATCACCAGCGGCGGTGAAATGATCATGGTGTCGCCCACGGCGCGCATGATCAGGCCATTCTCGAAGCAGAAGGTTCGGCAGATCATGCCGGCGCCCTTGCCTTCATGACGCTTGCGCGTGGCCTTGTCCTGCACCAGCTCGATCGCACCGAGCATACCCACGCCGCGCACTTCGCCCACCAGCGGGTGGTCAGCCAGCTCCCTCAGACGTTTCTGCAAATACGGTGCCGTTTCGTCGTGTACACGGCTGACGATTTTTTCATCGCGCAGGATACGGATGTTTTCCAGGGCCACGGCCGCTGCGACCGGGTGGCCGGAGTAGGTAAAACCGTGGTTGAAATCGCCCCCTTCGTTGAGCACCGCCACCACTTCGTCGCGCACGATCAGGCCGCCCATGGGCACGTAGCCTGAGGTCAGGCCCTTGGCGATGGTCATCATGTGTGGCTTGAGGTCGTAGAAATCGCTACCGAACCACTCACCGGTACGGCCGAAACCGCAGATCACTTCGTCGGCGACAAACAGGATGTCGTACTTGGCGAGAATTTCCTTGATGCGCGGCCAGTAGGTGGCGGGTGGCACGATCACGCCACCGGCTCCCTGGATCGGCTCGGCGATAAAGGCGCCGACGTTGTCCACGCCCAACTCCAGAATCTTCTCTTCCAGCTGGTTGGCGGCCCAGATCCCGAATTCTTCAGGGCTCATGTCGCCGCCTTCGCCAAACCAGTAGGGTTGAGCGATGTGGGTGATGCCCGGGATAGGCAGGTCGCCCTGCTCATGCATATAAGTCATGCCACCCAGGCTGGCGCCGGCCACGGTGGAACCGTGGTAGCCGTTCTTGCGGGCAATGATGGTTTTCTTGTTCGGCTGGCCCTTGATCGCCCAGTAGTGGCGGACCATGCGCAACATGGTGTCGTTGCCTTCGGAGCCGGAGCCGGTGAAGAACACATGGTTCATGCCGGCGGGCGCGACTTCGGAAATGACTTTGGCCAGTTCAAGCACCGGCGGGTGTGCGGTCTGGAAGAACAGGTTGTAGTACGGCAGCTCTTTCATCTGTTTGGCGGCGGCGTCAGCCAGTTCGTCGCGACCATAGCCAATCGCCACGCACCACAGGCCGGCCATGCCGTCGAGGATCTTGTTGCCTTCGCTGTCCCACAGGTAAACACCGTGGGCTTTGGTGATGATCCTTGGGCCTTTCTCTTTCAATTGCTTGAAATCGCTGAACGGCGCCAGGTGGTGATCATTGCTCAAGGCTTGCCATTCACGGGTTTGCGGGTTGTTGCTGGACATACCAATCTCCTAGACTTTTCAGGTGAAGGCGCGTCTTTCCTACGACGCGCCCGGCGCATCAGACGGCGAAGAGCAGGAATTCCCGCTCCCACGAACTGATCACGCGCTTGAAGTTTTCATGCTCGGCCCGCTTGACCGCGACGTAGCCTGTGATGAACTTTTGCCCCAGGTATTTCTCGATGGTCTTGCTGTTTTCCATACGCTCAAGGGCATCTTCGATGGTCAACGGCAGACGCAGATTGCGGCGCTCGTAACCACGGCCGACTACTGGCGCGCTCGGGTTGTGGCCTTCGACCATGCCGATGTAGCCGCACAGCAGGCTGGCGGCAATCGCCAGGTAGGGGTTGGCATCGGCGCCCGGCAGGCGGTTCTCCACGCGGCGGTTCTGTGGGCCGGCATCTGGAACGCGCAGGCCGACGGTGCGGTTCTCTTCGCCCCACTCCACGTTCACCGGCGCCGAGGTGTCGGGCAGGAAGCGGCGGAACGAGTTCACGTTCGGGGCGAACAGCGGCAGCAACTCAGGGATGAACTTCTGCAGGCCACCAATGTGGTTGAGAAACAGCTGGCTCATGGTCCCGTCTTCATTGGAGAAGACGTTCTTGCCGGTGGCGATGTCGATGATGCTCTGGTGCAGGTGCATCGCGCTGCCGGGCTCGCCGGTCATCGGCTTGGCCATAAAGGTGGCAGCCACGTCGTGCTTGAGCGCGGCTTCACGCATGGTGCGCTTGAACACCAGGATCTGGTCGGCCAGGGACAGGGCATCGCCGTGACGGAAGTTGATTTCCATCTGCGCGGTGCCGTCTTCGTGGATCAGAGTGTCGAGGTCCAGCTCCTGCAGCTCGCACCAGTCGTAGACGTCTTCGAACAGCGGGTCGAATTCGTTGGCTGCTTCTATAGAGAAAGACTGGCGGCCAGTCTCCGGGCGCCCGGAACGGCCAATCGGCGGTTGCAGCGGAAAGTCCGGGTCTTCGCAACGCTTGGTCAGGTAGAACTCCATCTCCGGCGCCACGATGGGCTGCCAGCCGCGGTCGGAGTAGAGTTTGAGGACTTTCTTGAGCACGTTGCGCGGCGACAGCTCGATCGGGTTGCCTTGCTTGTCGTAGGTGTCGTGGATCACCTGGGCAGTGGGCTCGATGGCCCAGGGCACCAGGAATACCGCGTTCTGGTCGGGGCGGCAGATCATGTCGATGTCGGCCGGGTCGAGCAATTCGTAATAGATGTCGTCTTCGACATAGTCGCCGGTCACGGTCTGCAACAGAACGCTTTCGGGCAGGCGCATGCCTTTTTCGGCGATGAACTTGTTGGTCGGCGAGATCTTGCCCCGGGTAATACCGGTGAGGTCGCCAATCATGCATTCGACTTCTGTGATCTTGTGGTCTTTCAACCAATCGGTGAGCTGGTCGAGGTTGTTACTCATAAATGCCTCTGGGCTGGGTTTCCTGGCATCCGTTAAAAGCCAGGCGTTGGTTGACGCAGCATCCGCGTCGTTTGTTCATTCAGGGTAGGAGCTTACCTGCCATTTGCCCAAGGGTTGCATTCCTCACGCCAAAGTTGTGCAGAATCATGATCGGCACGGCGAATATGGGCGGGTGGGTGGCGCAGGCGTTGGCAAAGAGGAGGTCGGACGGGCCGTCAAGAATATTGGCCGGTGCGTGAGCATTCACGCGGGACGAACGGACTGCGCACAATGTGTGGCGCAAGCACGCAGAGACGCCGAATGGCGGCAGGTGAAACATGAAGCACCCCGGTATTATTGCTGTTATGGGTTTGAATCGAGCTTAGCCTTGTTCATTTTTTTACACAACACCCCCGTAAAAAATACAACACGGCCCGCTCAAGCCTGCAGGTCCAAAGACCTTTAAACCCAAAAAACCGCCCCAAAAAGCCCCAAAAAAGGCTTCATGGCGCTTTTTTAGGGCAAAAAATGCCTCGCTTGACTTCGGCAAGCCGTTCGGGTTGACTGAAACCAGAAAAGATCAATGATTGATATTTTTAACAACAAAGGTGTTGCATCATGTCGGTACCCCCGCGTGCCGTTCAGCTTAACGAAGCGAACGCGTTCCTTAAGGATCATCCTGAGGTTCTGTACGTAGACCTTCTAATTGCGGATATGAATGGTGTGGTGCGCGGCAAGCGCATCGAACGCACCAGCCTCCACAAGGTTTACGAGAAGGGCATTAACCTGCCTGCCTCTTTATTTGCCCTGGATATCAATGGCTCGACGGTGGAAAGCACCGGCCTGGGCCTGGACATCGGTGATGCTGACCGAATCTGTTATCCAATCCCCGACACCCTGTGCAATGAACCCTGGCAAAAGCGCCCTACCGCGCAATTGCTGATGACCATGCACGAACTTGAAGGTGAACCTTTCTTCGCCGACCCGCGCGAAGTGCTCCGCCAAGTTGTAAGCAAGTTTGACGACCTCGGTCTGACCATCTGCGCCGCCTTCGAGCTTGAGTTCTACCTGATCGACCAGGAGAACGTGAACGGCCGCCCACAACCGCCCCGCTCGCCGATCTCCGGCAAACGCCCGCACTCGACACAGGTGTACCTGATCGACGACCTCGACGAATACGTCGACTGCCTCCAGGACATTCTGGAAGGTGCCAAGGAGCAAGGCATTCCGGCCGATGCCATCGTCAAGGAAAGTGCCCCGGCGCAGTTCGAAGTGAACCTGCACCACGTGGCCGACCCGATCAAGGCCTGCGACTACGCAGTACTGCTCAAGCGCCTGATCAAGAACATCGCCTACGACCATGAGATGGACACCACCTTCATGGCCAAGCCTTACCCAGGCCAGGCAGGCAACGGGTTGCACGTACACATCTCCATTCTGGACAAGGACGGCAAGAACATCTTTGCCAGCGAGGATCCCGAGCAGAACGCCGCATTGCGTCACGCGATCGGCGGTGTGCTGGAGACCCTGCCCGCCCAAATGGCGTTCCTGTGCCCCAACGTCAACTCCTACCGTCGTTTCGGCGCACAGTTCTATGTGCCGAACTCGCCGTGCTGGGGCCTGGACAACCGCACCGTAGCGATTCGCGTACCCACCGGCTCTTCCGATGCCGTGCGTATCGAACACCGCGTGGCCGGTGCCGATGCCAACCCTTATCTGCTGATGGCTTCGGTCCTGGCGGGTGTACACCACGGTCTGACCAACAAGATCGAACCGGGCGCTCCGGTGGAAGGCAACAGCTACGAGCAGAACGAGCAAAGCCTGCCGAACAACCTGCGCGATGCCCTGCGCGAGTTGGACGACAGCGAGGTGATGGCCAAGTACATCGATCCTAAATACATCGATATCTTTGTTGCCTGTAAGGAAAGTGAGCTGGAAGAGTTTGAACACTCCATCTCCGACCTTGAGTACAACTGGTACCTGCATACCGTGTAAGTGGTTGCAGCTGTGAAAAAACGCTACAGGCCTTTGGGCTGTGGCGTTTTTTTATGGGTTTATCCTGGGAGACCGAGTCGACCTCATCGGGGGCAAGCCCCCTCCCACACTGACCGAGTTCCACACTTGGAATGGGGTCAACTGTGGGAGGGGGCTTGCTCCCGATGGCGGTCTGGAAGACAACACACCTCCCTGCTCATACAATGCCCGCTGCCTTGTAGGAGACTTCCATGCCCACCCGCCCCGCCACGCCTCGCAAACCCCGCGCCCGCAGCCAGGCGCGGATCGACGCGATCCTCGACGCCGCCCGCACCTTGCTGGCCACCGAAGGCGTGGCGAGTTTGTCGATCTACAGCGTGGCCGACCGGGCGCAGATTCCACCGTCGTCGGTGTATCACTTCTTCGCCAGTGTGCCGGCGTTGCTGGAGGCGTTGACTTCTGACGTACACGCCGCTTTCCGCGCCGCCATCCAGGCGCCTATCGAGCATGAGTCACTCAGGCATTGGCGCGACCTGTCCTGCATCGTTGAACAACGCATGCTCACCGTTTATGACCAGGACGCCGCTGCACGCCAGTTGATCCTGGCCCAACACGGGCTGACCGAAGTCACCCAGGCCGATCGTCAGCATGACCTGGAGTTGGGGGACTTGATGCTGGAGGTGTTCAACCGCCACTTCGAAGTGCCGAGCTTGCCCAAGGACGTAGATGTATTTGCCCTGGCGCTGGAGCTGAGCGACCGCGTGTATGCGCGCTCAGTGCATCAGCATGGGCTGATTACGCCGCGTATGGCTGAGGAAGGAATGCGGGTGTTTGATGCCTATGTGGGGCTCTACTTACCCGCATATTTGTCCAAACGGGCCTCATCGCAGGCAAGCCAGCTCCCACATTTTTGATCTGTGAATACATTCAAATGTGGGAGCTGGCTTGCCTGCGATAGCGAGCTCAAGAGCGACGCGAATCACAATTTTGCAATCGACACCTCAGTCGATTTCACAAAGGCAATCACTTCACTGCCAATCACCAGCTCCAGCTCTTTCACCGAGCGAGTGGTAATCACCGAAGTGACGATGCCCGAGGCAGTCTGTACATCGATTTCCGACAGTACGTCACCGACCACGATTTCCTTGATGGTGCCTTTGAACTGGTTACGCACGTTGATGGCTTTAATAGTCATGATGTTTTTCCTGTGTGGGTTATTGAGCCCAACGCAATTGCGTCGGCAGCGGTGAAACAGGTTCGGGTTCCGGCGGTGAACCGGGCAGCGACAGCACGCGGTTGAGCACCTCGGCCTCCAACGCGGCCAGGCGGTGTGAACCACGGGCCCGTGGGCGTGGCAGGTCGACGGCGAGGTCGAGACCGATTTCGCCGTCTTCGATCAGAATCACCCGGTCGGCAATCGCCACGGCTTCGCTGACATCGTGGGTCACCAGCAACACAGTGAAACCGTGCTTGCGCCAGAGGTTCTCGATCAGTTGCTGCATCTCGATGCGAGTCAGGGCATCCAGCGCCCCCAGCGGCTCGTCGAGCAGCAACAGCCGCGGCTGGTGAATCAGCGCACGGGCCAACGCCACACGCTGCTTCTGGCCACCGGACAAGGCCGCCGGCCATTCATTGGCGCGCTCGGCCAGGCCCACCGCTTCCAGGGCCTCCAGCGCCCTGGGGCGCCAGTTGCCCGAAAGGCCGAGGCCGACGTTGTCGATGATCTTTTTCCACGGCAGCAAACGCGCTTCCTGGAACATCAATCGTGTGTCTTCAATCGCCTCGTGCAGCGGCGCGGAGCCGGCCAGCAGCTCGCCGCCACTGGCCTTGTCCAGCCCCGCCAGCAGGCGCAACAAGGTACTCTTGCCGCAGCCGCTGCGACCTACCACGGCCACGAATTGACCGGCCGGAATATGCAGGTCGATGTCCTTGAGCACTTCGCGAGTGCCGAAGGATTTGCGCAACTTGCGCACCGCCAGGGGAATGCCCTTGAGCAGGCGCGGGGGTTGTTGAGCTGTCATGCCGCACCTCCTTTGACTTGATACGCCGGGTGCCAGCGCAGCCATACCCGTTCCAGGCCACGCGCCGCCAGGTCGGCGAGTTTGCCGAGGATCGCGTACATCACGATGGCCAGCACCACCACATCGGTTTGCAGGAACTCACGGGCATTCATCGCCAGGTAACCGATGCCGGAACTGGCCGAGATGGTTTCCGCCACGATCAGCGTCAGCCACATAAAGCCCAGGGCAAAGCGCACGCCCACCAGGATCGACGGCAGCGCGCCAGGCAGGATGACTTGCCAGAACAGGCTGAACCCCGACAGGCCATAGCTGCGCGACATTTCCACCAGCGCCGGGTCGACGTTGCGGATACCGTGATAGGTGTTCAGGTAGATCGGGAACAACGTGCCCAGGGCCACCAGGAAAATCTTCGCGGTCTCGTCAATGCCGAACCACAGGATCACCAGTGGAATCAGCGCCAGGTGCGGCACGTTACGAATCATCTGCACAGAGCTGTCCAGCAAGCGCTCGCCCCACTTCGACAACCCGGTGATAAAGCCCAGGGCCAAACCAATGCTGCCGCCGATCACAAAGCCCAGGCCGGCACGCCAGCCACTGATGGCCAGGTGTGTCCAGATTTCGCCGCTGACCACCAGGTTGACTCCGGCTTCGATCACCGCACTCGGCGCTGGCAGGATGCGCGTCGACAACCACCCCGCCGACACCGACAACTGCCACACCGCCAGCAACAAGATCGGCAGCACCCAGGGCGCCACGCGATGGCTGAATTTTTCAAAGTCCATAACGGCGCCTCAACTCTGTGACGCAGCTTTGGGAAGGATGTCGTTGGCGACCATCTCGCCAAACGGGCTGACGTAACCGGCGCTTTTCGGCAACTCGGGACGTTCGATATCCAGATGCGGAAACAACAGTTCGGCGACCCGATACGACTCTTCCAGGTGTGGATAACCGGAGAAGATAAAGGTGTCGATACCCAGGTCCGCGTATTCCTTGACCCGCGCCGCAACCGCTGGGCCATCGCCGACCAGCGCCGTGCCTGCCCCGCCACGCACCAGGCCGACGCCGGCCCACAGGTTGGGGCTGACCTCCAGGTTGTCACGGCTGCCGCCATGCAAAGCGGCCATGCGTTGCTGACCGACCGAATCGAAACGCGCCAGCGACGCCTGGGCGCGGGCAATGGTGTCGTCGTCCAGATGGGAGATGAGTTTGTCGGCGGCTTTCCAGGCCTCTTCGTTGGTCTCGCGCACAATCACATGCAGGCGAATGCCGAAGCGCAGGGTACGCCCGAGTTTCTCGGCCTTGGCGCGAACCTGGGCGATTTTTTCCGCGACAGCAGCCGGCGGCTCGCCCCAGGTCAGGACCATTTCCACCTGCTCGGCCGCCAGGTCCTGGGCCGCTTCGGAGGAACCGCCGAAGTACAGCGGCGGGCGCGGTTGCTGGACTGGTGGGTAGAGCAGCTTGGCGCCTTTGACGCTGATGTGCTCGCCGTCGTAGTCCACGGTTTCGCCTTCGAGCACGCGGCGCCAGATGCGCGTGAACTCCACCGATGCCTGATAGCGTTCTTCGTGGCTGAGGAACAAGCCATCGCCAGCCAACTCTTCCGGGTCACCGCCAGTTACCAGGTTGAATAACGCACGACCACCGGACAACCGGTCCAGGGTGGCGGCCTGGCGTGCGGCCACCGTCGGGGAAATGATCCCGGGGCGCAGAGCAACCAGGAATTTCAAACGCTGGGTCACTGGAATCAGCGAGGCAGCCACCAGCCACGAGTCTTCGCAGGAGCGACCGGTAGGGATCAACACCCCGCCGAAACCCAGGCGGTCAGCGGCCTGGGCCACTTGTTGCAAATAACCGTGATCGACGGCGCGGGCGCCTTCGGCGGTGCCAAGGTAATGGCCGTCGCCGTGGGTAGGCAAGAACCAGAAAATATTGAGGCTCATGGAGTTGTCTCCTGAAGGAATCGGATTACGGCGCTTTGGCAACCGCGGCGGGTGGCGTCCAGATCACGTCCTTGATGCTCAAGGGCTTGGGGATCAGTTTGAGCTGGTAGAAGCTGTCGGCGATTTTCTGCTGGGCCGCGACCACTTCCGGGGTCAGGAACAGCGCACCGTAGCCCTGGCGTTTCACCGAGGTCAGGGTGATGTCGGCGGGCAGGCCCAGCAGCGGTGCGACTTGTTCGGTGACTTCCTGCGGGTTGGCCTTGGACCACTCGCCCACCGCGCGCACTTCTTCCACCAGCGCCCTGATCACTTCAGGGTGTTGCTCGGCGTAGGGTTTGGTGGCCAGGTAGAACTGATGGTTGTCGGCAATGCCGGTGCCGTCACGCAGGGTACGGGCTTGCAGTTGTTTCTCGGCGGCGGCCTGGTACGGGTCCCAGATCACCCAGGCATCCACACTGCCGCGCTCGAAGGCGGCACGGGCATCGGCAGGTGGCAGGAATACGGTTTTCACGTCGGTGTAGTTGAGGCCGGCATCTTCCAGGGCTCGCACCAGCAGGTAATGCACGTTGGAGCCTTTGTTGAGCACAACCTTTTTGCCTTTGAGCTCGGCGACCGATTTGATCGGTGAGTCTTTGGGCACCAGGATCGCTTCACTGGTAGGCGCAGGCGGTTCGTAGGCGACGTAAAGCAAGTCGGCGCCGGCCGCCTGAGCAAACACCGGTGGCGTTTCACCGGTGACGCCAAAGTCGATGGAGCCGACATTCAGGCCCTCAAGCAACTGCGGGCCGCCGGGAAACTCGGTCCACTGCACCTGCACGCCTTGGGCGGCCAGGCGTTTTTCCAGCGTGCCCTTGGCCTTGAGCAGCACCAGGGTGCCGTACTTCTGATAACCGATCCGCAGGGTCTCGGCGGCTTGGGCTTGAACAATGGCGCCGAAGGACACAGCCGCAGCAAACAGTGCGACCAGACCACGACGCAAGATGACAGTGCGCATGGCGCTCTCTCCACAGTTGCGATTAGGGTTTTGGCTGCACCTGCTTGGCCGTTGGCGGCTGAGTAAGGTGAGTGTTTCTCGATTCGGGGGTAAGGCTCAGATGCTCCAGCGAGCACTCAACAAACGTTCATTCAACACGTCCGGATCCAGCGGTTTCGGGCGACGCGCCATGGCGCTATAGAGCTGCTCCAGGGCTTCGTGCAAACGTTTCTCAAGCACTGGCACCAACTGCGCCTGAACACTGCCTTCGCCGTAAGCGATCTGACTGTCTTCGGCGAAAATGCCGTGGAGCAATTCCTGGGCTTTGAGAGCCGACAGCACCGGCTTCAGGGCGTAGTCCACCGCCAGCATGTGGGCGATGCTGCCGCCGGTAGCCATCGGCAATACCACCTTATGGGCCAAGGCACGTTCGGGCAGCAGGTCCAGCACGGTTTTCAGCGCACCGGAGAACGATGCCTTGTACACCGGCGTGGCGATCACCAGGCCGTCGGCATTGGCCACCTGTTGCAACAGGTCGATGACCTTGGGGCTGTCGAACCGTGCGTGCAGCAAGTCTTCAGCCGGGAAGTCGCGTATCTGGTAACTCACCACCTCTACGCCCTGCTGTTGCAGCCATTGACGGGTTTTATCCAGCAACACCCCGGAGCGCGAACGCTGGCTGGGACTGCCTCCAAGTGTTACGACCAGCATGTAGGAAATTCCTTGAGCAAGTGTCGGCGGTTCGCTGTGCGGCGATGGCGCCAAGATGGGATAGACCTTATCAGCAGATTTATATATCTATAAATCTTATTTATTCATTTGTTTATTCCATAAATACATAAGCGCTTAACCAATCGCCAGGCGAAAAAAAAGGCCGTCGAAACGGCCTGAAAACCCCTGCTGTGTGAGACGGTTTGCAACTTGATGCCTTTGCTGCTCATGAGGCCGCCATCGCGGGCAAGCCCGGCTCCCACAGGGGAATGCGGTCAACTGTGGGAGCCGGGCTTGCCCGCGATGGCGATATCCGCCTTAACGATTGGGTTGTGGGGTGAGGCGCAGATAGGGCTTCACGGCGCGGTAGCCCTTTGGAAAGCGCTTCTTGATCTCTTCCTCGTCCTTGAGCGACGGCACGATCACCACCTCATCCCCATCCTGCCAGTTGGCGGGCGTGGCGACCTTGTGGTTGTCGGTCAGTTGCAGCGAGTCGATCACCCGCAGGATTTCATGGAAGTTGCGCCCGGTGCTGGCTGGGTAGGTGATGGTCAGACGGATCTTCTTGTTCGGGTCGATCACGAACAAAGAGCGCACGGTGAGGGTGTCACTGGCGTTGGGGTGGATCAGGTCGTAGAGGTCCGAGACCTTGCGGTCGGCGTCGGCCAGGATCGGGAAGTTGACCACGGTGTTCTGGGTCTCATTGATGTCTTCGATCCACTTGTGATGCGAGTCCACCGGGTCTACCGATAGGGCGATGGCCTTGACGCCACGTTTTGCGAATTCGTCCTTGAGCTTGGCGGTGAAGCCCAGCTCGGTGGTGCACACCGGAGTGAAGTCTGCCGGGTGGGAAAACAACACACCCCAGCTGTCGCCCAGCCATTCGTGGAAGCGAATCTTGCCGGCGCTGGAATCCTGTTCGAAGTCGGGGGCGATGTCGCCCAGTCTTAGGCTCATGGTGTGGCTCCTGATGAGTGCTTATGGAGCCCACTGTGCATGGGTTTGAGATTATTTAAAAAGAATAAATATCGATTTATTTAGACGATAAACGAATATTAAAAACCTGTTCATTGGACTTCTCTACTGGCGAGGATCAACATCCACTCCAAGGTTCGAGAAGGCCTTGAGACGCTGTACAAAGAGGAAATCAGGAAGGGCTTGCGGGGGTTGAGCCCGACTTGAGAAAGTGCAAAAAAAACCTCGCGCAAGCGCGAGGTTTTTCAACAAATTACCTTAGTGTTACAGGAAGCTATAGGTGTAGTTGAAGATCAGACGGGTCTGATCCTGGTCCTGGATACCAGTGCCGCTGCCGCGATAAGCACCGTGACGCAGTGTGGTGCCG
Source organism: Pseudomonas sp. 910_23 (assembly GCF_052850795.1). Lineage (NCBI taxonomy): Bacteria > Pseudomonadati > Pseudomonadota > Gammaproteobacteria > Pseudomonadales > Pseudomonadaceae > Pseudomonas > Pseudomonas sp. 910_23. The sequence goes on from NZ_VXCZ01000008.1 coordinate 59,259, forward strand.
AAGCCCTTCAGCGCACCTTGCTGAATGGTGTAGTCGATACGCATATCGCGTTCCCACTCGGACTGATCACTGCCGCCGTTTTTGGCTTTGATGTTGTCACCATGCAGGTAGGCGATCGAGGTTCTCAGACCCGGAACACCTAGCGCAGCAAAATCATACGAGTATTGGCCGAAGGTGGTATTTTCACCGGCGCGGACAAAGGAGTTGATCATGCTGTCGGTGAACAGATAGAAGCTCGAGCCGCCGGCACCTTCGTTACGTCCATTACCGTCTACAACGCTACCTTGGTTCAGCCAGACAAAACCACCGTCATCGCTGACGCGTTGATGGCCGAGCAGGAAGGCATTGCCACCCAAGGTGTAGGTGAACATGGCACTCCAGGTCTTGTTATCAACCTCGCCATTGTTCTTCGCATAGCCACCGTTGTTGTTGAACGCATACCCAGTCTTGCCGTTCTTGCCATCAGAACTGCTGTCGAAGTAGCGCAAGTCAGTCTTGAACGACTGCCCCTCGGTGATCGGGTAAACGTGCACCAGACCGAGGAATTGTTGCTTGTAGTAATCTTCCAGATTCGCGTAGTAGTACTGCAGGGTCAGGTCTTTGGTGACCTTCCAGTCAGCGCCACCAAAACGGAACTGGTTACTGTCTCTCGTACCACCATTGACAGCCAAGCCAGTGCTGTTGCTTGAGGCACGGCCAGTAGCATGTTCAAGTTGACCGGCATTAAAGGTCACATTGTCGATTTCTTTGGAGGTGATAGTGCCGCCTTCAAAGGTTTGTGGCAGCAGACGACCGTCGCTCGCAATGACGACCGGCAAGTTCGGCATCAGAGCACCACCCAAGTGAGCCTCTGTCTTGGAGAAGCGGGCCTTGACGTTGGCACTCGCGCTGCTCCAACTGCTGACGGCAGAGCCATCGGTATCACTTGGAACGAAGGAGTTGCTGTTTGGGTGATGGCCACGACCACCATCCAGGTGAAAACCGACCAGTGCCTGAGCGTCAATACCAAAGCCAACGACGCCTTGAGTAAAACCAGACAGGTAGTTGAACTTCAAGCCTGTGGCTGTTTCGCGCTGATCTGCGCCGCCATCACGCTGGTCGTTATCAAAATACAACGTTCGGGAACTGACGCTTGCCTTGCTGTCTTCGATGAAACCGGCAGCGCCTGCGTGCTGAGCGATTGCGCCCAGGGTCACAGCCAACGCCAAGGTGGACTTCTTCATGTAACGCTCCTCTCATTTCTAATTTTTGTATTTCTTTGGCCCCGGGTCTGACGCCCTGGATCCACAGATGCGCGATTAGCGCCAGATAGTGACTAGCAAGTCAATCGTAACCTTGTGCGTTTACTACCTTCGTCTAATCGCAGTTGATTTGGTCCCTGCAGGGTAATGAGTTTTTCATACACCCAAAAAGAATTGTTTCATTCTTTTTCATACGATTCGGGAATAAGCGGATGCGTGAAGCGGGTGGGTCGAGTGACACGAACCGCTCCATAAGCTAATTCCTAAAGGGTATTTACCAGTGCTTTTTTAGATCGATTAGTGTGGCCGTACGGTTGCATACGTCACTCACGATCAAAAAGGCGACGCCATCATGGCCAAACGCACATCCTCCCGTCAATTTGTTACAGTTTTTGTATCGGTATTACTTTCTTTTGGTGTCAGCGCGGCCGATTTGACGGTCGGCTACCAGACCGGCATCGATCCCAGCAAAGTCCCCCAAGCCGACGGCCTCTACGAAAAAACCATTGGTGAGAAAATCGCCTGGCGCCGGTTCAACAGTGGCCCGGAGGTGGTCACGGCCATTGCCTCGGGTGATGTACAAATCGGCAACCTCGGCTCCAGCCCCCTCGCCGCAGCCGCTTCGCGCAATCTACCCATCGTCGCGTTTATCGTATCGGCACAGATCAACGCTTCTGAAGCCCTGGTAGTGCGTAATGGCAGTGGCATCGACAAACCCGAAGACCTGATCGGCAAAACCATCGCCACACCCTTCGTCTCAACCTCCCATTACAGCCTGCTCGGCGCCCTGAAGCATTGGGGGCTGGACACTAAGCAAGTCAAAGTGGTGAACCTGCAACCGGCCGAAATCGCCGCCGCCTGGAAGCGCGGCGATATCGACGGCGCATTCGTGTGGTCACCGGCCCTGGGAGAAATCCGCAAGACCGGCAAAACCCTGACCGATGCGGCGCAGGTGGGCCAATGGGGCGCACCGACGTTTGAGGTGTGGGTAGCACGCAAGGATTTCGCCGAAAAACATCCTGAGGTAGTGGCCAGGTTTGCCAAGGTCACCCTCGATTCATTCGCCGACTATGCCGCGCATAAAGACAGTTGGACGGTGGATTCGGAACCGGTGCAGAAGATCGCCAAATTGACAGGCTCCAATGCCGACGATATTCCAGAGTTGCTGGCGGGCACGACGTTTCCCGATGCGCAGGCACAACAGACCGACGCGCTGCTCAAGGGCGGCACGGCGAAGGCGATTGGGGAGACGGCGAAGTTCTTGAAGGAGCAAGGCAAGGTGGAGACGGTGTTGCCGGACTATTCGGCCTATGTGACCGACAAATTCATCACAGAATAAACGCGGTCCAATGTGGGAGGGGGGCTTGCTCCCGATAGCGGTCTGTCAGTGACTTATCTGTTAACTGACCCACCGCTATCGGGAGCAAGTCGAATCGTCGCACCGCCCCTCCGACATTTACAACGCTTTCTCGAAGATCTTGGAGTTGCGCTGATAGTTGTACAGCGACGCACGCGCCGACGGCAGGCGGTCCACGCTGCTCGGCACAAAACCGCGCTCACGGAACCAGTGGGCCGTGCGCGTGGTGAGCACGAACAAGGTCTTCAACCCCTGCGCACGTGCACGGGTCTGGATGCGTTCGAGCAACACATCGCCGCGCGCGCCGTGGCGGTACTCCGGGTTCACCGCCAGGCACGCCAGCTCGCCCGCATCCGAATCCGCGATCTGATACAGCGCTGCGCACGCGATGATCATGCCTTCGCGCTCGACCACGCTGAACTGTTCGATTTCCCGCTCCAGCACTTCCCGCGAACGACGCACCAGAATGCCCTGCTCTTCCAGCGGACTGATCAGGTCCAGCAAACCGCCGACGTCTTCAATCGCCGCTTCGCGCACCAGTTCGAATTGCTCCTGGGCCACCAGCGTACCGCCGCCGTCGCGGGTGAACAGCTCGGTGAGCAAGGCACCGTCTTCGGCGTAGCTGACGATATGGCTGCGCCCTACTCCACCCCGACAGGCTTCGGCAGCGGCGTCGAGCAGCTCGGCTTGATAGTTGCTTCCCAGGCGTTGCAGGTGCGCAGGCACTTGCTGCGGGCGCAATTCACGTACCAGACGGCCGTTCTCATCGATCAGGCCGGGATCGGCGCCGAACAGCAGCAATTTGTCGGCACCCAGGTCGATGGCGGCGCGGGTGGCGACATCTTCGCAGGCCAGGTTGAAGATTTCACCGGTAGGCGAGTAGCCCAACGGCGACAACAGCACGATAGAGCGCTCGTCCAGCAGGCGGTTGATGCCTTTGCGGTCGACCCGGCGTACTTCGCCGGTGTGGTGATAGTCAACGCCCTCAAGCACGCCAATCGGGCGCGCCGTCACCAGGTTGCCGCTGGCCACGCGCAGGCGCGAGCCCTGCATGGGCGACGAGGCCATGTCCATGGACAGGCGCGCTTCGATGGCGATACGCAGATGGCCGACAGCGTCGATCACGCACTCCAGCGTCGCCGCATCGGTGATGCGCAAGCCTTCGTGGTAAGCCGGGGTCAGGCCGCGTGCTTCAAGGCGGGTTTCAATCTGCGGACGCGAACCGTGCACCAGCACCAGCCGCACGCCCAGGCTGTGGAGCAGCACCAGGTCGTGGACGATATTGCCGAAGTTGGGATGTTCCACACCGTCGCCAGGCAGCATGACCACAAAGGTGCAGTCGCGGTGGGCATTGATATAGGGCGAAGCGTGACGAAGCCAATTAACGTATTCGGGCATAACACCTGGGCCTGTAATAAAAAGCAGCCGAAAAAGGATGAGTCGCAAAAACGCACAGCGGGCTGATGGTTATCGTCGGAACAGGCTTGGCGACACGCTCGCTCTCCTTATGTACGAATGGGCAAAGGTTAATTTATGCAGGTTTCAGGCAGTAATGTTCGATCAATTCCCGCAATAGACGCACTGTAGGCGTCAAGCGTGACATTTCGAGGTACTCGCCCGGCTGGTGGGCGCAGGCGATGTCGCCGGGGCCAAGCACCAGGGTTTCACAACCAAGGCGCTGAAGATAAGGCGCTTCGGTGCCGAACGCTACTGCTTCAGCACGATGACCGGTCAACCGTTCCGCCACCCGCACCAACTCGGTGTCTTCGGGCTGCTCGAAAGGCGGCACTTCGGGGAATAGCGGCGCGTAGTCGATCTTGACCTTATGACGCTCGGCCAAGGGTTCGAGCTTCTGCCGGATCGCCGCACGCAGCACTTCAGGGTCCATGCCCGGCAAGGGTCGCAGATCGAACTCCAGGGAGCACTGGCCGCAGATGCGATTAGGGTTGTCGCCGCCGTGGATACAGCCGAAATTCATGGTCGGCTGCGGCACGCTGAATTGCGCGTTGCGGTATTCGCGCTGCCAGGCCAGGCGCAGGCCGCGCAGTTCGCCGATGGCATCGTGCATGGCTTCGAGGGCGCTGTGGCCCAGGCTTGGGTCCGACGAGTGGCCGCTGCGGCCGAGGATGTCGATGCGCTCCATCATCACGCCTTTGTGCAGGCGGATCGGCTTGAGCCCAGTTGGCTCGCCAATCACCGCCGCCCGTCCCAGCGGCCTTCCCGCCTCGGCCAGCGCACGCGCGCCGGACATGGAGCTTTCCTCGTCACAGGTGGCGAGGATCAGCAGCGGCTGCTTGAACGGCTGGTCCAGCAACGGCAACACCGCTTCAATGGCCAGGGCAAAAAATCCCTTCATGTCGCAACTGCCCAGCCCCACCCAACGGCCATCGACTTCCGTCAGCTTGAGCGGATCGGTCTTCCACAGCGCCTCATCATAAGGAACCGTATCGCTATGGCCCGCCAACACCAAGCCACCGGGGCCGCTGCCGAAACTGGCGAGCAGGTTGAACTTGCCAGGGCCGACTTGCTGGATGTCGATAGCGAAACCCAAGTCGCCCAGCCACGCGGCGAGCAGATCGATCACCGGGCGGTTGGTCTGGTCGAGAGACGCTTGGGTGCAACTCACCGACGGCGCGGCGATCAAGGCGGCGAACTGCTCTTTCATGGACGGTAACGGCATGCGCGGTCTCCCAACTTCCCGGATGAACCTCACTATAGAGGCATCTGCCCAACACAATAAACCGTTGCGGCACGTTGCCGGGCTCAGTCCTGTACACTGCACGACCTTGGCAGCCACACTTTTCCCCGGCTGCGCTCCCGATCCTGGATTTTCCGGCCATGCAGAAAGAAACCGAAATCAAGCTCCGCGTCAGCCGCGAAACACTCGCCGCGCTACGTGAGCACCCGCTACTGAAAAAACGCAACAAAAGTGGCTGGGAACGCCGTGAGTTGATGAATCAGTACTTCGACACCCCCGAGCGCGACCTGGCGCAGGCCAAGGTCGCCCTGCGCCTGCGCAAGGACGGTGACGACATCATTCAGACCCTCAAAACCCGTGGCCAAAGCGTCGCCGGCTTGTCGGAACGCAACGAGTACAACTGGGACCTGCCCAAAGCCAAGCTCGATGTGAAGAAACTCGACGGCGAGTGCTGGCCCGAGCAACTGGCCGAGTTGGACAAAAAGACCCTCAAGCCGATCTTCACCACCGACTTCGTGCGTGAACGCGCCGAAATCGCCTGGGGCCGTGGCAAGGCCAAGGTGGTGATCGAAGCCGCCCTGGACCTGGGCCATGTGGTGGTCGGCAAGCAGAAGGAAGAAATCTGCGAGCTGGAACTGGAATTGCGCGAAGGCGAACCCGCCGCCCTGCTGGAGCTGGCCGCCGAACTGGCTGCGACCCTGGCGCTGATGCCCTGTGACATCAGCAAAGCCGAGCGCGGCTACCGCCTGTATGACGCGAGCAGCTACTCATTGAGCCTGCCGGCACCGCAGATCCACGCCGAAATGCCTTTGGATGATGCTTTCGCCGCAATCATGTGGCACCTGTTGGGCAGCAGCCAGCGCCTGGCCGAGCAATACCGTTTCAACGGCCACTGGCGCTTGCTGCAGGACTGGGTCGAGAACCTGGGTGAGTTGCGCGCGCTGATCGGCAGCCTCGGCCAGGCCGCGCCGCGCCAATCCACCAGCGAACTGCGCAGCGCCCTGGATGCACTGCTGGAAGACTGGCGCCCGCTGGTCCAGGCCGGTGACGACGATGAAGACATTCGCAAAGCCGCACCGGAGCAGTTCATCGAAGAATTGCAAGATGTACGCTGGGGCCTGTTCTCACTGAATACCTCGCGCTGGCTGCTGGCCCGTACCTGGACCGCCGAGCGCAACGTGCGCGGCAACCGCCAGGGTGCTGCGCAAATCACCAACTGGCTGCCACGCTTGCTGGCCGACGACGCCGTGGCCCTGCAACTGCCGCGCTACCAGCAACAGCCCGAAGACCTCGCCGAGCAACTGCCGCGCATCGAACGCATCCAGGCCTGGCTGCACCATGCGCGCCATGTGGTAGACATTGCGGAACTGGACCGTTTGTACGGCGAGCTGAACAAGCTGGCGCAGTTGGCTAACCAGCCGATCACCGATGAATCGCTGGATGCGCGTATGCACCAGGCGATTGCGGTGTATCAGAACCGGGCCTGGAAGACCCTCCTGCGCCTGTAAAATCGCATCGGGAGCAAGCCCCCTCCCACATTGTGTGGGAGGGGGCTTGCTCCCGATGAGGCCCGCCCTGTCAGCGCAATACTGGCAGGCTGGTAGTGGACTTGATCTCCGACAACGCCACGATGGAGTTGACCTCCTGGATCCCCGGCACCATCGATAACTTCTCGAAGAAAAACCGCTCATACGCCTCGATGTCCGAAGTGACGATGCGCAGCAGAAAATCCACCGACCCCATCAGCACATAACACTCCAGCACCTCCGCAAATCCGCGAATCGCTTCGGTGAACTCAGTGAAGTTGGAGCGGCCGTGAGCGTTGAGTTTGATCTCGGCGAAAATCTGCGTGTTGAGCCCGATTTTCTTGCGGTCCAAGAGGGTGACCTGGCCCCGGATCACGCCCTCTTCCTTGAGCCGCTGAATGCGTCGCCAGCACGGAGACTGCGACAGGCCGACCTGCTCGGCGATCTGTGCGCTGGAGAGCGAGGCGTCCTCTTGCAGCAGGGCCAGAATGCGGCGATCGTAGACGTCCAACTCGCTGTGCATAGAAATACCTGTAGAGGTGTATTTTTTGAATTGATTGATTCGATAATGCGCCAATAAGGCTCATCTTAGATAAGAAATCTCCCTAGGCGAATGTGAAAATTCCTCCAGTCGATTTTGGAGAGTCAGTATGCACGCCGTCGAAACCGCCCACCCTGTCACCCGCGTCGATGCGTGGGCCGTCAACAGCGCCCACTGTCAGGCGCACTATCGGATCGTCGCCGAGGCTGAGCCCGACGTGCTGTGCCGGGTGCTGAACTACTTTGCGCTGCAGTTCCTGACGCCAGCCCACGTCAATATGAGCCGGGACGCCGACCTGCTGAATATCGATATCGTGATCGACGGCCTTAGCTGGCACCGTGCCCAAGTCATCGGTGAAAAGATTCGAAACCTGATCAGTGTCTGCGACCTGGAGTTCTGGCCGGCTGATGCCGAGCGGCCTCAGGCACTGGCGGCGACGGCGCGGTAAAAACCTGCAATACACCTGGGAACGAGGATTTCCAGCGGCTGACTAGTCTGGGATTACACCCCAAACCGCCCAGGAAACCTGCATGACCGCTGCCTCCCTCGACCACCCCTTGGAACTGCACCAATTATTGCCGGCGTTGATCGAGCAAAGGCTGATTACCGCACAGGCGGCACATAGCATTCAGGCAGCATCTTGCACTCAACATCCCCTGGAATGCATCGCAGCCCAAGGCCCTTGTCTTGAGACCCTGACCCAATGGCTGGCACAACATGCAGGTCAGCCTTACCTGCGCATCGACCCGTTGAAGATCGACGTGGCGAGCGTGGTGCCGTTGATGTCCCATGCCTTCGCCCAGCGCCACGGCATTCTTGCGGTCGCCGTGGATGCCCAAAGCGTCACGATCGCCAGCGCCCAACCGTACATCAGCGGCTGGGAAGCCGGGCTCGCTCAAGTGCTCAAACGCACCATCAAGCGCGTGGTGGCCAACCCCCGCGATATCCAGCGTTGCCTCCACGAGTTCTACCGCTTGGCCAAGTCAGTCAGCGGCGCCGATCAGAAAATGGCGATACCCGGCAACGTCGAACTGCTCAGCCTCGGCGCCAGCGACAAGGAGCCCGATGCCAATGACGCGCATATCGTCAATATCGTCGACTGGCTGTTGCAATACGCCTTTGCCCAACGGGCCAGCGATATTCATATCGAACCCTGTCGCGATCAGGGCCGGGTGCGTTTTCGCATCGACGGGCTGTTGCATGACGTCTATCAATTTCCGCCTCAGGTCACCACCGCAGTGGTCAGCCGCTTGAAAAGTCTTGGGCGAATGAATGTGGCCGAGAAACGCAAACCCCAGGATGGTCGCGTCAAGACCAGGAACCCGGCAGGCGCGGAAGTGGAATTGCGCCTTTCGACCCTGCCAACCGCGTTTGGCGAAAAGCTGGTGATGCGGATTTTTGACCCTCAGGTGCTGCTCAAGGACTTCGACCAGCTGGGCTTGTCGAGCGCCGATCAGCAGCGCTGGCACGCCATGACTCGGCAAGCCAATGGCATCATCCTGGTCACAGGCCCGACCGGCTCGGGCAAGACCAGCACCCTCTACACCACCCTCAAGCAACTGGCGACCCGAGAGGTCAACCTGTGCACGGTAGAAGACCCGATTGAAATGGTCGAGCCGGCGTTCAATCAAATGCAGGTCCAACACAATATCGACCTCACCTTTGCCAGCGGCGTCCGCGCCCTGCTGCGCCAGGACCCGGACATCATCATGATCGGTGAAATCCGTGACCGGGAAACCGCCGAGATGGCCATACAGGCCGCACTGACCGGGCACCTGGTATTCTCGACCCTGCATACCAACGATGCGCCCAGCGCCATCAGCCGACTGCAGGAGCTTGGCATTGCTCATTATTTGATCAAGGCCACACTCATAGGCGTCATGGCGCAGCGTCTGGTGAGGGTTTTGTGCACCCACTGCAAGCGTGTGACGGGTGTGGAGAACATAGGCTGCTACGAGGCCGTCGGTTGTATGGAATGCCGTGACAGCGGTTATCGAGGCCGAGCCGGGCTGTATGAAATCATGCCGTTGGACCCAGCGCTCAAGGCGCTGGTGACTCCCGGTACGGACATACAGGCGCTACGCCGTGAGGCACTCGCGCAGGGCATGAACAGCTTGCGCATGGCCGGCATCGATAAAGTGAACGCCGGCGTGACCACGATGACGGAAATATTACGGGTCACGCCTGGGGATTCAGAAACAAATCCTTTATTTGTTGGGCCGTGAAACCGTCCTTATCGGTGACCAGACCGCTACAATCGGCCCAACGTCGTTCACTGACATCTTCAGATAAGGAATCGCTATGCAGATCGGAACCGTACTGCTTCTTTTTGTGGGCTTGGCCATCGCCATCCTGTTCATGGGTTTCAAAGTGGTGCCCCAGGGCTACCAATGGACGGTCGAACGTTTCGGCCGCTATACCAACACCCTCAAGCCCGGCCTGAACATCATCATCCCGGTCATGGACCGCATCGGTCGCAAGATCAACGTGATGGAAAGCGTGCTGGATATTCCGCCCCAGGAAGTCATCACTGCCGACAACGCCACCGTGCAGATCGATGCCGTGTGCTTCTTCCAGGTGGTCAACACCGCCCAGGCGGCCTACGAGGTCAACAACCTCGAACACGCAATCCGCAACCTGCTGCAAACCAATATCCGTACCGTCCTGGGCTCCATGGAACTTGATGCCATGCTCAGCCAGCGTGATGGCATCAACGAGAAGCTGCTGCGCACCGTGGACGAAGCCACTGCGCCGTGGGGCATCAAGATCACCCGTATCGAGATCAAAGACATCAGCCCACCCGCCGACCTGATGGCCGCCATGTCCGGCCAGATGAAAGCCGAGCGAATCAAGCGTGCACAGATCCTCGAAGCCGAGGGCCTGCGTGCGTCGGCGATCCTGACGGCCGAAGGCAAGAAGCAGGCGCAGATTCTTGAAGCCGAAGGTAGCCGCCAGGCCGCGTTCCTGGAGTCCGAAGCACGTGAGCGTCAGGCCGAAGCCGAAGCTCGGGCGACACAAGTGGTGTCCGAAGCCATCGCGTCGGGCAATGTGCAGGCGGTCAACTACTTCGTCGCGCAAAAATACATCGATGCCTTGGGCAAGCTGGCGTCGGCCAACAACAGCAAGGTCATCCTGATGCCGCTGGAAGCCAGCCAGGTGATTGGCGCCGTGGGCGGCATCGGCGAAATCGTCAAGGCGACTTTCGGCAACCAGAAAGGCTGAGGCCAACACCATGTGGGACTTTTTGCTGCATTTGTCGTTCTGGGACTGGTTGGCGCTGGGCACTGTGCTGTTGATTCTTGAGGTGTTCGGCGCCGGTGGGTACCTGCTGTGGATGGGTATCGCCGCGGCCGCAGTGGGGGTGATCACGTTCCTGGTCCCGCCACTCGGGCTGGAGTGGCAACTGCTGCTGTTCGCCTTGCTGTCGATCCTGACGGCCGTGTATTGGTGGAAGCGCCAACGCAGCAGCGCCAAGGTCAGCGATCAACCGGGGTTGAACGAGCGCGGCTCCGAATTGATCGGGCGCACCTTCATGGTGCATCAGGCGATTGTGGATGGCCGGGGCAAGATTAAAGTCGGCGATGGCGTGTGGATGGTCACCGGTGCCGATGCCCCAGCAGGCGCTCAAGTACGCGTGGTTGGTCAGGATGGGGTGATTTTAGAGGTTGAAACTGTTTAGTCAGTGATGGAACTGGATCGACTTAACTACAATCAAAACGTACAGATAACCCACCGGAGTCACCCATCATGCGTCTTAAATATGCTGTCGCAACCCTCGCTGTGCTTTCCCTACCTGTCGGCTCAGCCATGGCCGATAGCTTTTGGCGTAATGTCATCTCGTCGGGCGCCACCACTGGCTCGACTTACCTGACATTCAAGGACCACAAGCTGGTAGTCGCCGCCCAGGACGACGCGGGCAGCTTCGTCGCCAGCGACGGCGGCATCCGAGGCCCGTACCTGGAAGCGGCCATGCAGAAGGTCCGCGCCGAAAACCCTGGCCTTCAGGCCACGGACATGGAACTGGCTAACGCCATCCTGGCGAAGAATGCTGTAACCGAGTAACAGCCGCACCGATAAAAAATGCCGCTTTTTCAAGCGGCATTTTTTTGCCTGCCCTATGACGAATCGTTCATAAGCGACAGGCTATATTCAGTCTTGCCGTGCAACCATGCGTTACTGACACGTTTAACATTCATCGCCTATCTTGAACGGATGCCTTCTTCGTCATGAGCCAACAGCCTTTCCTGCCGTTTTCCAAACCAACCATTGATGAAGCCACCATTTCGGCAGTCGGCGATGTCCTGCGTTCCGGCTGGATCACCAGCGGGCCAAAAGTGCAGGCGTTCGAGGCGCAGTTGTCGGAATACTTTGGCGGGCGGCCGGTGCGCACCTTCAACTCGGGCACCTGCACCATGGAGATCGCCTTGCGCATCGCCGGTATCGGGCCTGGGGATGAAGTCATCACGACACCGATTTCCTGGGTGGCCACCGCCAACGTCATCCTCGAAGTCGGCGCTACTCCAGTGTTCGCCGATATCGACCCGATTACCCGCAACATTGACCTGGCCCAGGTTGAGGCGGCAATCACCCCACGTACCAAAGCGATCATCCCGGTCTACCTGGCGGGCTTGCCCCTGGACATGCCGATGCTTTACGCGCTGGCCAACAAGTACAACCTGCGTATCGTGGAAGACGCCGCGCAAGCCTTGGGCTCCAGCTGGGACGGGGAACGCATCGGTGCAACCGGTGACTTCGTGTCGTTCAGCTTTCAGGCGAACAAGAACATCACCTCATCCGAGGGTGGCTGCCTGGTGTTGAACAACGCCGAGGAGGCTCGCCTGGCAGAGAAGTATCGCCTGCAGGGCGTGACCCGCACCGGTTTCGATGGCCTGGATGTGGATGTCCTGGGCGGCAAGTTCAATATGACCGACATCGCCGCCGCCATTGGCCTGGGGCAGTTTGCGCATATCGAGAAGATCACGGCCCACCGCCAGAACCTGGCACGCCACTACTTCCAGTGCTTTGGCAGTGACTTCGAAGAGAAATATGGCGCGCAACTGCCGCCGGCGGATTTCGAGAACAGCAACTGGCACCTGTTCCAACTGGTGTTGCCGGAGCGCCAGGACGGCTTGCCTGCTCGCGCAACGTTCATGGAGCAGATGCAGGCCCACGGCGTTGGCATTGGCTATCACTACCCGCCGATCCACTTGCTGAGCCTGTATCGGGCACAGGGTTTCAAGGAAGGCATGTTCCCGGTGGCGGAGCGTGTTGGGCGTTTGATCGTGTCGTTGCCGATGTTTACGGCGATGACAGAGGCGGATGTGGAGCGGGCTGTAGCGGCGGTTAAAGCGGTACTGAAAAAAGACTGAACACAACCAGCAGGCACACCCCAATCAACTGTGGGAGCTGGCTTGCCTGCGATGCGGGCACCTCGGTGTATCGGTGATACACGGGTGATCCAATCGCAGGCAAGCCAGCTCCCACATTGATGTGTGCTGTTGCAGCTATTGCGTTTACTCGCCGATGGCGGCTTTGTAGCCGGCGGCATCCAGCAGTTTGTCCAGTTCAGCCTTGTCGCTTGGCTTGAGCTTGAAGATCCAGGCGCCGTAAGGGTCAGAGTTCAGCAGCTCAGGGCTGCCACTCAGCTCTTCGTTGACAGCAATCACTTCGCCAGCAACCGGCGAGTAGATATCCGAAGCGGCTTTCACCGACTCAACCACACCCGCCTGGCCTTGCGCTGCAAAATTGGCACCCACCTCTGCCAACTCAACAAACACCACATCACCCAAAGCTTCCTGTGCATGGTCGGAGATGCCGACAGTCACGGTGCCATCAGCTTCCAGACGGGCCCATTCGTGACTTTCGGCAAAACGCAGGTCGGCAGGGATATTGCTCATAGTCTGTGTCCTCAAGAAGAAATGTCAGCGGCCATTGGCCTGCCGGAAAATAGTTAGATCAAGGTTTTACCATGGCGTACGAAGGTCGGCTTGACCACTCGAACCGGGTACCACTTGCCGCGGATTTCCACTTCGGCCCGGTCGGCAGTCGCCGCCGGTACGCGCGCCAGGGCAATGGATTTGCTTAGCGTAGGCGAGAAACTACCACTGGTGATCTCTCCTTCGCCAACATTGGCGATACGAACCACCTGGTGAGCGCGTAAAACTCCACGCTCTTCCAGCACCAGCCCGACCAATTTGAACTGCACACCGGCCGCCTTTTCCGCTTCCAGCGCGGCACGACCGATAAAATTGCGTCCGGCAGGTTCCCAGGCAATGCTCCAGGCCATATTGGCCGCGAGGGGCGATACCTGCTGATGGATATCCTGGCCGTACAGGTTCATGCCGGCCTCCAGGCGCAAGGTATCGCGAGCGCCGAGGCCGATAGGTGAAATGCCCGCCCCCACCAGATCGTTGAAAAAACCCGGTGCCTGGTCGGCGGGCAGGACAATTTCCAGGCCGTCTTCGCCGGTGTAGCCGGTACGGGCGATAAACCAGTCGCCGTCGGCATGGCCTTCGAACGGCTTGAGCTGGTGGATCAGGATGCCACGGGACTGAGTCACCAGTTCGGCGATCTTATGCCGGGCGTGGGGCCCTTGGATGGCAAGCATGGCCAATTCGGACCGCTCATGCAGCTGCACCTGGTAATCGCCCAGTTGCGCCTGCATCCAGGCCATATCCTGATCGCGGGTGGCGGCATTGACCACCAGCCGGTAACCGGTTTCCGTGCGGTAGACGATCATATCGTCCACCACTCCGCCTTGCTCGTTGAGCATGGCGCTGTACAGCGCACGGCCGCAGCCGTGCAATCGATCGACGTCATTGGCCAGCAAGTGCTGAAGCCATTCCTTGGCCTGAGGGCCGGTGACATCGATTACGGTCATATGAGATACATCGAACACCCCACAGTCGCGCCGCACCTGATGGTGTTCTTCAACCTGCGAGCCGTAATGCAAAGGCATATCCCAACCGCCAAAATCGACCATTTTCGCGCCGAGGGCGAGATGCAGGTCATACAAAGGCGTACGCTGTCCCATGGGTTTCTCCTTCCGGGCTTGGCGAAGGTGCGCAGAGCTGCCACTTGCGCCGAACACCTTGATTTACAAGGCCCGCAGCCACATACAGCAGGTCGATCCGAAAGACGGAGCGCACCGAATGCCGCGCATTGTAGCCTCATGCCGTAGGACTGGCACCTAACCGATTTGCCGAGCAGAGCGACGGATCAGCCCGATGACCGGCAACAACCCGACCAGCACCAGGGTCAACGCCGGCAAAGAAGCCCGCGCCCATTCACCTTCACTGGTCATCTCGAAGATCCGTACCGCCAGCGTGTCCCAGCCAAACGGGCGCATCAGCAATGTCGCGGGCATTTCCTTGAGTACATCCACGAACACCAGCAGCGCCGCGCTCAAGGTGCCGGGCAACAACAACGGCAGATACACTTTGCAAAACAGTCGTGGACCGCTCACCCCAAGGCTGCGTGCAGCTTCGGGCAATGACGGACGAATGCGCGCCAGGCTGTTTTCCAAAGGCCCGTAGGCCACTGCCAGGAACCGTACCAGGTAAGCCAGCACCAATGCCGACAGGCTGCCCAACAGCAAGGGCCTGCCCGCGCCGCCCAGCCAGCCGGACAGTGGCACCACCAGCTCGCGGTCCAGGTAGCTGAACGCCAACATGATCGACACCGCCAGCACCGAGCCCGGCAAGGCATAACCGACATTGGCCAGGCTGATACCGGAGCGAATCGCCCGGGTCGGCGCCAGGCGGTTGGCAAAGGCCAGGATCATCGCCACGCTGACCGTAATCAGCGCGGCAATACCGCCCAGGTAGAGGGTGTGGACGATCAGGCCCGTATAGCGCTCATCCAGGTCGAAGCGCCCGCGCTGCCAGAACCAGGCCACCAGTTGCAGCATCGGGATCACAAACGCACAGGCAAATACCAGGCCGCACCAGGCGCTCGCCGCCACGGCCTTGAGCCCGTGCAGCTGGTACAACGCCTTGCCGCGTGGCCGCTCATTGCTCGGCCGGCTGGCCCCGCGCGCGCGCCGCTCGCCATACAGCACCAACATCACAACCAGCAGCAACAGGCTGGCCAGTTGCGCGGCGCTGGAAAGGCTGAAAAAGCCATACCAGGTTTTGTAGATAGCCGTGGTGAAGGTGTCGAAATTGAACACCGAGACGGCGCCAAAATCTGCCAGGGTCTCCATCAACGCCAGGGCCACACCGGCACCAATCGCTGGTCGCGCCATCGGCAACGCCACGCGCCAGAATGCTTGCCATGGCGATTGCCCCAATACCCGCGCCGCTTCCATCAAGCCTTTGCCCTGGGCCAGGAACGCAGAACGTGCAAGCAGGTAAACGTAGGGATAGAACACCAGCACCAACACGATGATCACGCCGCTGGTGGAGCGCACTCGCGGCAAACGCAGCCCATTGCCGAACCATTCGCGCAGCAGGGTTTGCACGGGCCCTGCAAAATCCAGCAGACCGACGAACACGAAGGCCAGCACATAAGCCGGGATCGCAAAGGGCAGCATCAGCGCCCAATCGAGCCAACGTCGCCCGGGGAATTCGCAGAGGCTGGTCAGCCAGGCCAGGCTCACGCCCAGCAGCGTCACACCAATACCGACGCCGAGTACCAGGGTCAGGGTGTTGCCCAGCAAGCGCGGCATCTGGGTGTCCCAGAGGTGGGACCAGATCTGGTGGTCGATGCTTTGCCAGGACAGCAGCAGCACGCTCAGCGGCAGCAGCACCAGGGCGGCGACGGTGAAGACCGGCAGGTACCAGCGGCGTTGGGCGGGGTGGGCCAAGGAAAAGCTCTCTATAGAACAGACTATTCGAAGACAAACACAAAACAATGTGGGAGGGGGCTTGCTCCCGATAGCGGAGTGCCAGTCAATGATGATTAGACTGATACCCCGCTATCGGGGGCAAGCCCCCTCCCACATTTAGATCTGTGGCAATTTACACATTCAGTTCCAGCCAGCGCGATCCATCAGGCGAATGGCTTCAGCCTGGCGCTTGCCCGCCACTTCTACCGGTAAGGTATCGGCCACGAACTTGCCCCAGCTCGCCACTTCCGCCGATGGCGGTACCGCCGGGTTGGCCGGGAACTCCTGGTTCACGTCGGCAAAGATTTTCTGCGCCTCAGGCGTGGTCATCCACTCCACCAGCGCCTTGGCTGCTTGCGGGTGCGGCGCGTGCTTGGTCAGGCCGATGCCCGACAGGTTCACATGCACGCCACGGTCGCCCTGGTTCGGCCAGAACAGTTTCACCGCCAGATCCGGCTTCTGCTTGTGCAGGCGGCCGTAGTAGTAGGTGTTGACGATACCCACGTCGCACTGTCCGGCATTGATGGCTTCCAGCACGGCGATGTCATCGGAGAACACGTCGGTGGACAGGTTGTTGACCCAGCCCTTGACGATCTCTTCGGTCTTGGCCGCGCCATGGGTTTCGATCAACGTGGCGGTCAGTGACTGGTTGTAGACTTTTTTCGCGGTACGCAGGCACAGGCGGCCTTCCCATTGCTTGTCTGCCAGGGCTTCGTAGGTGGTCAGTTCGCCCGGTTTCACCCGCTCGGTGGAATAGGCGATAGTGCGCGCACGCAGGCTCAAGCCGGTCCAGGCGTGGGCCGATGAGCGATATTGCAACGGGATATTCTTGTCGATCACAGCGGAAGTGAACGGTTGCAGGATGCCCATTTGCTCGGCCTGCCAGAGGTTGCCGGCGTCGACGGTGAGCAGCAGATCGGCGGTGGCGTTCTCGCCCTCGGCCTTGATGCGCTGCATCAGCGGCGCTTCCTTGTCGGTGATGAACTTGACCTGCACCCCGGTCTTCTTGGTGTAGGCATCGAATACCGGCTTGATCAGCTCATCGATGCGCGAGGAGTAGACCACGACTTCGTCGGCTGCCTGCACGGTGGTGCTGCCGATCAGGGTGAGTGCCAGGGCAGTCAGGAGGCGCTTGGGTGCCAACATGGGTGCGGTCTCTCATTTGCAAATTGAGAGCAAATGATAAGGACTCACATTTAGTAACGCTCGGCGGAGGCGTTACCAGATGTTGCACAGCCCGAATATGCGCGAGGGTTGAGGGCCTCATCGGGGGCAAGCCCCCTCCCACAGGGGACTGTGTTTCAATTCAGGGTTTAGCGAGTTCTGGTAGATCGCCAGTCAAACCTAGCGCTTGGCGCACAAACACTGCCTTGGCTTCGGGCATCTGGTCGACGATTTTCAGGCCGGCATTACGCAGCCAGCGCAGCGGCAGTTGATCCGCCTGGAACAAGCGCTCAAAGCCTTCCATTGCCGCCATCAACGCCAGGTTGTGAGGCATGCGCCGCCGCTCGTAACGACTCAGGACCTTAACATCTGCCAGGCGCTCGCCGCGCTCGGTGGCCGCCAACAACACCTCGGCCAATACCGCCGCATCAAGAAAGCCCAGGTTCACGCCCTGCCCCGCCAACGGGTGAATAACGTGGGCAGCATCACCGATCAGTGCCAGGCCTTCGGCCACGTAGCGTTTGGCATGGCGCTGGCGTAACGGCACGCAAACTCGCGGGTCGGCACTGACCACAGTGCCCAGGCGCCCTTCGAAGGCGCGCTCCAGCTCCCGGCAGAAGCGTTCATCATCCAGGGCCATCAGGCGCTCGGATTCAGCCGGCGTGGTCGACCAGACAATCGAACACCAATCTTCCTGCCCATCCCGTACCAGCGGCAGGAACGCCAGCGGGCCGGTATCGGTAAAGCGTTGCCAGGCCGTGCGCTGGTGCGGCTGGCTGCTGCGCACGCTGGTGACGATCGCGTTATGCAGGTAATCCCACTCGCGGGTCGGGGTGCCGGTCAGGCGGCGTACTGCGGAGTTGGCGCCATCGGCGGCCACCACCAGCGGCGCACGCAATTTGCGCCCGTCAGCCAGGGTCAACAGCCAGTCATCGCCGGAGCGGCGCATCTGCTCAAGGCGCGCATTGGCCAGCAGGCCGAGGTCGCAGTCGTGCAAGCGCTCCAGCAAGGCATCCTGCACTACGCGGTTTTCGACGATATGCCCGAGCACCTCGGCATGCACGCTGGCTGCCGAAAAGTGAATCTGCCCGGTACCGCTGCCGTCCCACACCTGCATCTCGCCGTAAGGGCTGGCGCGACGCGCGACGATACCGTCCCATACGCCCAGACGTTCAAGGATGCGCTGGCTGGCAGCGGACAACGCGCTCACCCGCGGTTCAAATGCCGCATCCGGCTCGAACGGTTTGACGCTTAGCGGGCTGCCGTCGAGCAGCAGCACCTGCAAGCCGCTGCCCTGCAATGCCAGCGCCAGGGCGCTTCCGACCATTCCGGCCCCGACAATCAGCACATCTGCGCGCATGTCCATGCTTTAAGCCTTGTCTCGTGTGCGGCACAGGCCGCCAATAAAGTGATGGGCCGGCTCAAACATCGGAGCGCACCCCCAGCCCCATGGCCTGGCGGGCGAACCAGCGCTTGGCCGGCGGCAACAGATCCAGGCCGAGCAAGCCCAGGTTACGGCCCAGCGCCATTAGCGGCTGGCCGCTGCCAAACAAGCGTGTGACCTGATCGGAAAAGCCTACGGTCAGTTGTTGGTCCAGGCGCTGGCGATCCCGATAGCATTGCAACGTCGCCAGGTCACCTGGCACTGCCGGGCCGGCCAACAAGGCTTCGGCCAAGGCATTGGCATCGCGCAGGGACAGGTTGAACCCCTGCCCGGCAATCGGGTGCAGGCTGTGGGCGGCATTGCCGAGGACCGCAAGATGCGAGCGCACTTGCTCTTCAGCTTCCACCAGGGTCAGCGGGTACAGATGACGGGCGCCCACTTGCTTGAGGGTGCCCAGGCGATAACCGAATACGCCCTGCAACTCGCTCAGGAAGCTGCGCTCGTCAAGGTCGGCCAGGCGCTGGGCGTCCATGCCGATGCGGGTCCAGACCAGCGCACAGCGGTTGTCCGGCAGCGGCAGCAAGGCCATCGGCCCCTCATCGGTAAAGCGCTCGAACGCTTCGCCATTGTGGGCTTCGCTCGGGGTGATATTGGCGATCAGTGCGCTCTGGTTGTAGGGCCGGGTCTTCACGCCAATGCCCAGTTGCTCGCGCAGGCCGGAGCGGCCGCCGTCGGCCAACACCGCGAGGTCGCATTCCAGCACGGTTTCATCGTTGAGGGTCAGGCGATAGCCATCAGGCAGCGGCTCCATGCGCGTGACTTCCGCGGGGCAGCGCCAGCTGACGACGTCTTTATCCAGGCCTTGCCACAGGCATTGGCCCAGCCAGGCGTTTTCCACCACATAGCCCAGGGCCGGTACGCCCTCTTCCATGGCGGACAAGCGCGCGGTGGAGAAACGCCCGCGGTCCGATACGTGGATCTGCTTGATCGGTTCGGCGCGGCGGGCAATGTCCTGCCACAGGCCCAGACGCTGATAAATCTGGCGGGCACCAAAGGACAGCGCCGAAGAACGCGCATCATAACTGGGCTGGTAGCTGTCGCCCGGGGCAAAGGGTTCGATCAGCACGATCTTCCAGCCACGTGCCTTGGCCCCAGCCTGCAACGCCAGGGCCAGGCTGGCACCCACCAGGCCACCACCAATAATCGCCAGGTTGACCCGGCTCATCGGGCAGCCGCCATCAGTGCTTCGATCTCGGCAACGGTCTTGGGCACCGCGCCGGTCAGGATTTCACAGCCTTGCTTGGTCACTATCACGTCATCCTCGATGCGTACGCCAATGCCACGCCATTTCTTTGCCACGTTCTGGTTGTCCGGGGAAATATAGATGCCCGGTTCCACGGTCAAGGCCATGCCGACTTCCAGCACTCGCCATTCACCGCCGACCTTGTACTCGCCCACATCATGCACATCCATGCCCAGCCAGTGGCCGGCGCGGTGCATGTAGAAAGCGCGGTAGGCTTCGCTGGCGATCAGTTCGTCAACGTCACCTTGCAGCAACCCCAACTTCACCAAGCCGGCGGTGATGACCTGCACGGTAGCCTCATGGGCCTGGTTCCAATGCTTGTTCGGTGCGATCTGCTTGAAGGCGGCTTCCTGGGAGGCCAGCACAATCTCGTAGATCGCCTTTTGCTCAGGCGAAAACTTGCCGTTGACCGGCCAGGTGCGGGTGATGTCGCTGGCGTAGCAGTCGATCTCACAACCGGCGTCGATCAGCACCAGGTCGCCATCCTTGAGCAGCGCGTCATTCTGCTGGTAATGCAGGATGCAGCTGTTGCGTCCGGCGGCGACGATGGAACCGTAGGCTGGCATTTTCGCACCGCCCTTACGGAACTCGTAATCCAGCTCGGCCTCCAGGCTGAACTCATGCAAACCCGCACGGCTGGCCTGCATCGCCCGCACATGGGCCGCGCAGGAAATGCGCGCTGCTTCGCGCATCACCCTTACCTCTGCCGCCGATTTATACAGGCGCATGTCGTGCAGCAGATGATCCAGGGCAACGAATTCGTTCGGTGGCTGGGCGCCCAGGTGCGCTTTGGAACGGATCACGTTGATCCACTCCATCACATGCCGGTCGAATTCGGCATTGCTGCCCATGGCCGAATATACCCGGTCGCGGCCTTCGATCAGGCCGGGCAGGATGTCGTCGATATCGGTGATAGGGAATGCGTCGTCGGCGCCAAAGTCGCGGATCGCGCCTTCAGTGCCGGCGCGCAGGCCGTCCCACAGCTCGCGCTCAGCGTTGCGCTCACGGCAGAACAACACGTATTCGCCATGCTGGCGACCGGGCATCAGCACGATCACCGCTTCGGGCTCGGGGAAACCGCTCAGGTACTGGAAGTCGCTGTCCTGGCGGTACACGTGCTCGACATCGCGGTTGCGGATGGCCACGGCGGCTGCCGGCAGGATCGCGATGCTGTTGGGTTCCATCTGCGCCATGAGCGCCTTGCGGCGACGGGTGTATTCCGCTTTGGGGATATGAATCATGGGCAGATGGGGTTCCTTTCTTAATGCAGCGAAGGCTTGGGTGCAGCAGGTTCAGCAGACTTTTTGGTCTCGGTGAACAGCAGCAACGGCGCGACGCGCAGGTATTCCATCACTTCCATGTAGTCGCCTTCGCCGTCTTCGGACTCTTCCAGGGCATCTTGCACCTGGGAGATGGCTGCCAGGTCCTGCAGCACTTCCTTGGCGTCGGTGCTCAGCTCCAGGCCACCGGCGTTCACGCCGAAACCGTGGAGGAAACCCTGGCACCACTGGCCCAGGGCAGCAGCACGCTCGGTGAGTGGGGCGTCGTCGGTCGGCAGCAGCAGAACCACGGTGACGTCGTCACCGGTCAGCTCGCCCTTGACCATCTCTTGCAGGCCAATCAACGCGTTGCGCACGTTTTCGTTGGGTTCGGTTTCGAGCAGCTCGGCCACGTCGGCCAACCAGTTGTCGGCATCAAAGCCCACGCCGGTGCAGCTGCGGCCCAACAGCACGCCGTGCAGTTCGGCAGGCGAGCATGGGTGACCGCTGGTGCTCAGCAGTTTGGAAAAAGCGTCGTACGGGGAATTCTGAATGGGCATGGTGAGCTAGGCGCCAGACGGCGCAATGTCTAGAATGGAGCGCTGTATCCTAGCACCGGCAGACGCACCAAGACTATCGAGGGCGTCAGATCGTTTATCCTGCAGTTGCCATTCATCAGACAAATCCAGTGGAACCCAATGGAAGACACCGACCTGCAAGCGCTGATGGCCAGACTCGAACTGCTAATTGATCGGGTCGAGCAACTAAAGAGTCAAAACGGACTCCTATTAGCTCAGGAAAAGACCTGGCGCGAGGAACGCGCTCACCTCATTGAAAAAAACGAAATCGCCCGGCGTAAGGTCGAATCGATGATTTCGCGCCTGAAGGCCCTGGAGCAAGACTCATGAGTTCAAGCAATAGCGTTACCGTGCAGATCCTCGACAAAGAATATTCGATCATCTGCCCCCAGGAAGAACGCAGCAATCTGGTGAGCGCTGCGCGTTACCTGGACGGCAAGATGCGTGAAATCCGCAGCAGCGGCAAAGTGATCGGCGCCGACCGCATCGCCGTGATGGCCGCGCTGAATATCACCCACGATCTGCTGCACAAGCAGGAACGCCCTGACGTGCAGGCCAGCGGCTCGACCCGCGAGCAAGTGCGTGACCTGCTCGAGCGCGTGGATCTGGTGCTTTCCACCGATTCCGACGCACCCAAGGGCTGATTGCCGAGTCTGTTTAAGGTATACTCGCCCCACTCCCTGGCGTGTTTGCCAGTCGGCGATGTCCCTGAGCCGATTCGCACTACCCTGGAAGTTGCACGTTGGGCTGGTGTGCATGTCCGCTAGACGGAAAGCCTTAAAGCCTACTGCTTCTTCCACCTTGAACTTTCGGGTTCAAGGGCTAAGTCGACAGCGGCTCTGTCGGGGAGCCTGAATTCCCAAACTCAATGCCAGTCCCAGGACTGGCATTGTTTTATGAGCCGATAAGCCATGACCGAACCTGCGCCGCTGTCCCGTCCGCAACTTCGACGCATGTTGCGCAAGGCCCGCCGTGCCCTCACGCCGAGCGAGCAGCGCCAGGCCGCCCTTGGCCTGTACCGGCAACTGGCGCAGCACCCGCTGTTTCGCCGGGCCAAACATATTTCCTTATACCTGCCGACGGACGGCGAAATCGATCCGCGCCTGCTGCTGCGCGCGGCGCAGCGCCGTGGCAAGGCCACCTATCTGCCGGTACTGAGTGCCTGGCCGCGCACCAAGATGGTGTTCCAGCGCGTGCGGCCTGGGGATACGTTGTCGCCCAACCGCTTTGGCATTCTTGAGCCGCGGGTCAATGTCCACCAGCAGCGCAAAGTCTGGGCGCTCGACCTGGTGCTGTTGCCGTTAGTGGGGTTCGATAGCGAAGGCGGACGCCTGGGCATGGGTGGCGGATTCTACGACCGCAGCCTGGCCTACCTGGCCAGGCGCAAAAGCTGGCGCAAGCCGACCTTGCTGGGGTTGGCCCATGAATGTCAGCAGGTAGACCGCTTGGCGCAGGCAAGTTGGGACGTGCCGCTGGCGGGCACTGTCACCGATAAGCACTGGTATGTTGCACAAACGTCGCTGGAACCAGCGACGCCTTGAAGCCTTATTAACGCTTGAATTGTTGCTGCACTGGCGAGAGTTCAACCGGTGCGTCGGCCTTGTTCGACCACAAGCTCTGGGCATACCCGGTGGTCACAACGCCCAGACCAAACAAAATAACCAAAATCCATAGTAAATCCGGTTTACGTTGCATCGATTGCCCCCCTTCAGGCACCTCGTACACGATGACAACAACGTTCCAAAGTAGTCCGTTGCAGCTGCGCCAAGCCTAAAAGCGCGCATTCTGCGGTAACGTGAACCAACACGCAAACCTTGACGCCAACCGACTGTCGGTTTGTCATGCAATTGCCCGACAACTTGCCCAATGCCTTTTTCAGGAGCCCAAAAATGGCCTACTGGCTGATGAAATCCGAGCCTGACGAATTGTCCATCAAGGACCTGGAAAAGCTCGGCGAAGCCCGCTGGGATGGGGTGCGCAACTATCAGGCGCGCAACTTTCTGCGCGCCATGGCGGTGGGCGATGAGTTTTTCTTCTATCACTCCAGCTGTCCGGAGCCAGGGATTGCCGGCATCGGCAAAATCGTCGAGGCCGCCTACCCGGATCCTACAGCGCTGGAACCGGACAGCCACTACTTCGACGCCAAGGCCAGTGCGGAGAAAAATCCGTGGAGTGCCATCACCGTGGGCCACGTCAACACCCTCCCCAAGGTGCTGGGCCTGGGCTATCTAAAGCAGCAAACCGCTCTTGCCGAAATGCCGCTGGTGCAGAAAGGCAGCCGGCTTTCGGTCATGGCGGTCACGCCTGAACAATGGGCGGCCATCCTTCAGCTGCTTTAACTGACCGATATCAAGACCCTCACGGGCCAAACCCATCACACTGGACGCTAACGCCGCAGGATGCAGCCATGTCTACGAACCACCATACGTCCCGTCTGTTCGCCATCGCCCTGATCGTCCTCTTGCTGGGGGCGGGGGCCTTTGGCTACTGGCGTTCGACCCAGGACCGCCTGCCCGAGGGCTTGAGCATGGGCAATGGGCGCCTGGAGTCCACCGAAGTGCAAATCGCCGCCAAGATCCCCGGGCGCCTGGCCGAAGTGCACGTGGATGAAGGCGACAAAGTGCTCAAGGGCCAGTTGCTGGCACGCATGGACACCCGCACCCTGCAAGCCCAGCGCGCCCAGGCCGAAGCAGAGGTGTTACGCGCCAGGGAAAACTTCGCCTCTGCTGAAGCCAACGTGCAGTTGCGCCAAAGCGAGCAACTGCTGGCCAGCCAGGAACTCAAGCGCACCCAAGAGCTGTACCGGCGCGGCTTCGCCAGCAGCCAATTGATCGACCAGCAGCAGGCGCGCCAGAACACCGGTAACGCGGCAGTGATCGCCGCCCAAGCCCAGGTCAACGCGGTGAAGGCCGCCATCGGCGCAGCCCAGGCCCAGGTGGCCCAACTCACCAGCGAAATCGACGACAGCAGCCTGCGTGCGCCCATCGACGGCATCATCCAATTGCGCCTGGCCGAGCCGGGCGAAGTGCTCGGCGCGGGTGGTCGCGTGTTGCTGCTGATTGACCCCAATGACCAGTACATGAATCTCTACCTGCCCGCATCCGTCACCGGCCGCCTGACCGTCGGCAGTGAAGCGCGCATCCTGCTCGACGCCCTGCCCCAGCAAGCGCTGCCGGCCAAAATCAGTTTTGTCGCGGCCAAATCCCAGTTCACTCCCAAGGAAGTCGAAACCCGCGATGAGCGACAGAAACTGGTGTTCCGCGTCAAATTGCGCCTGACTCAGCCCAGCGCCGTGCCACAAGCCAAGCCGGGCATGCCCGGCGCAGGCTATGTGCGCACAGCCGATATCGACTGGCCGGCCAACCTGCAATGAGCGGCCTGGCGCTGCACGCCACGGGGATCAACCACCGCTACGGCAAGCAACAGGCACTGCTCGACATTGCCTTCAGCCTGCCGGCTGGCACCCGCTGCGGGTTGATCGGCCCGGACGGCGCCGGCAAGTCGAGCCTGCTGGGGTTGATCGCCGGGGTTAAGAAGCTGCAGGTGGGCCAGTTGCAGGTGCTCGGCGGTTCTATCCAAGACCGTCGCCATCGCAACAGCCTGTACCCGCGCATCGCCTTTATGCCCCAGGGTCTGGGCGGCAATCTGTACCCCGAGCTGTCCATCAGCGAGAACATCCGTTTCTTCGCCACCTTGTTCGGCCTGTCGAAAGCCGATTGCGACCAGCGCATGCACAACCTGCTGCTCGCCACCGACCTCGCACGTTTTGCCGAGCGCCCGGCAGGCAAGCTCTCCGGCGGTATGAAGCAGAAGCTCGGCCTGTGCTGCGCGCTGATCCATGATCCGGACCTGTTGATCCTCGACGAACCCACCACCGGCGTCGACCCGCTGTCCCGCCGGCGTTTCTGGGAGCTGGTAGATAGCGTACGCAGTGAGCGCCCGCAACTGACACTGCTGGTGGCCACCGCCTACATGGAAGAGGCCGAGCAATTCGAGCATTGCCTGATGCTCGACCGTGGCAGGTTGATCGCCGATGGACTGAGCCGCGAACTGGCGGCGATAACGCCCAGCGGCAAGCTGGATGAGGCCTTCACGCACTTCCAGGGCGACAGTGCTCACGACAGCCAGCCGCTGGTAATTCCACCGCGCACAGGCGGCAACGCCGATATCGCCATTCAAGCCCACGACCTGACCCTGCGCTTTGGCGATTTCACCGCGGTGAACAAGGTCAGCTTTGCCATTGGCCGCGGCGAGATCTTCGGCTTCCTCGGTTCCAACGGTTGCGGCAAGACCACCACCATGAAAGTGCTGACCGGGCTGATGCCGGCCACCGAGGGCAGTGCAATCCTGCTGGGCAAGCCGGTGGACGCCAAGGACCTGGCGACCCGCAAGCGCGTAGGTTTCATGTCGCAGAGCTTCTCGCTGTATGGCGAACTGAGCGTGCGCCAGAACCTGGTGCTGCATGCGCAACTGTTCGACTTGCCCAAGGCCGACAGCGGTCCGCGCATTGATGAACTGATCCAACGTTTCGACCTGGGTGAAGTGGCCGAACAGCCCTCCGGCGAGTTACCCCTTGGCCTGCGCCAGCGTTTGTCCTTGGCGGTTGCGGTGCTGCATCGCCCGGAAGTGCTGATCCTCGATGAGCCCACCTCGGGTGTCGACCCGGCGGCACGGGATGATTTCTGGCGGTTGCTGATCGAGTTGTCGCGCCAACAAGGCGTGACCATCTTCCTGTCCACCCACTTTATGAACGAAGCCCAGCGCTGCGACCGCATCTCCTTGATGCACGCCGGCAAGGTGTTGGCCTGCGACACGCCCGAGGCGCTGCAACAGCAGTTCCAAGGCGATACCCTGGAGGCGGCTTTCGTCACCTGCCTGGAGCAGGCCCAGGGCGAACCCGAATCCAGCGCGCCCCGTGCAACGGTCAACGATGCCCACGCGCCGCCCGCGAGCAAACACGGCTTCAGCCTGGCGCGGTGGTTAGCCGTGGCCAGCCGCGAAGGCAAGGAGCTGCTGCGCGACAAGGTACGCATGGCCTTCGCCCTGCTCGGGGCGATGTTCATGATGGTGATCTTCGGCTACGGGATTTCCCTGGACGTGGAAAACCTCGCCTTCGCCGTCTACGACCAGGACCAGACCCCGCAAAGCCGCGCCTATCTAGAGGCATTTCGCAGTTCGCGCTATTTCGCCGAGCAAGCACCCATTCGCGACGCCAACGAATTGCACCGGCGCCTGCAACGTTCGGAAATCAAGCTGGCCCTGGAGATCCCACCCGGCTTTGGCCGTGACCTCTACGCCGGCCGCCAGCCCACCGTCGCGGCCTGGCTCGACGGCGGCATGCCGTTTCGCGCTGAAACCAGCCGCAACTACGTGGAGGCCGTGCACCAGGGCAACCTTGCGCAACTGGCTGAACTCAGTAGCTTACCCTTGAACAACCGGGCCGCCGTCAAGCTTGAAACACGCTTTCGCTACAACCAGGACGTGGTCAGCGTGAATGCCATTGGCCCTGGCGTGATGGCGCTGATCCTGGCGTTCATTCCGGCCATGCTCACCGCCCTCGGCATTGTGCGCGAGAAGGAGCTGGGGTCGATCACCAACTTCTATGCCACACCACTGACGCGCCTGGAGTTCCTGTTGGGTAAACAGGCGCCCTATCTGGTCGTCAGCCTGGTCAACCTGGCGCTGCTGGTGGCGATGAACCGCTGGTTGTTCGGTGTACCGTTCAAAGGCAGCGGCTTGACCCTGGCTTTCGGTGGCCTGTTGTACGTGCTGGCGACCACGAGCATGGGCCTGTTGATCTCGGCATTCACCCGCACCCAGATCGCAGCGATCCTCGGCACCATGATCATCACCAGCCTGCCGACTATCCAGTTTTCCGGGCTGATCGTGCCGCGCTCCTCCCTGGAAGGCGCGGCGGCACTGATGGGCATGCTGTTCCCCGCCGGGCACTTCCTGGATATTGCGGTGGGCACCTTCACCAAGGCTCTGGACCTGCGCCAGTTGTGGCCGCAGTGCCTGGCGTTGTTCGGGTTTTTCGTCGGTTTCACCGGGCTGAGCCTGGTGATGCTCAAGAAGCAGGAGGCCTGATGCACAAGCTCGCCCATATCCTGCGCCTGGGGCTCAAGGAACTCACCAGCCTGCGCCACGACAGCGTGTTGCTGCTATTTCTGTTCTACGCCTTCACCGTGGCGATCTACATGCCCGCTGCCGGCTCGGTGATTGGCGTGCACAACGCCAGCGTGGCCTTTGTCGATGAAGATCACAGTGCGCTCTCGCGACAAATGGCCGAGGCCCTGCAGCCACCAGAATTCCAAGCGCCGGCGCCACTGGCCTACGACCAGCTGGACAAGGTCATGGACAGCGGCCAGTACACCTTCGTCGTCAATGTACCGGCGAATTTCCAGGCCGACCTGCTGGCGGGGCGCCAGCCGGGCGTGCAGGTGAACGTCGATGCCACGGCAATGAGCCAGGCCTTCATGGGCGCCGGTTACATCGGGCGGATTTTCCAACGCGAACTGCTGACCTACAGCGGCCAGGCCGACGCTGCCGGCAAAGCCCCGGCCCTGCTGACCACTCGGGCGTTGTTCAATACCAACCTGGAAGGTGGCTGGTTCCTGGCGGTGATCCAGATCGTCAACAACATCACCATCCTCGCCATCGTGCTGACCGGCACCGCCCTGCTGCGCGAACGCGAGCACGGCACCCTCGACCACCTGCTGGTGCTGCCCCTGACCGCGCTGGAGATCATGCTGGCAAAAATCTGGAGCAACATGCTGGTGGTGGTGTTGTGTACGTGGCTGTCCCTGGAACTGGTGGTCAAAGGCTTGCTCGGCGTGCCATTGGCCGGGTCGTTGAGCCTGTTCCTGCTGGTGACGGCGTTGTACCTGTTTGCGAGTACCGCACTGGGGATCTTCCTCGCCACCCTCGCCCGCTCGACACCGCAGTTCGGCCTGCTGGCGATCCCGGTGATCATTCCCATGCTGTTGCTCTCTGGCGGCAGCACGCCGCTGGATAGCATGCCCGAATGGTTGCAGTGGGTGATGCAGGGCTCGCCATCGACGCATTTTGTGAGCTTGAGTGCAGCGATTCTATTCAGGGATGCGGGGTTGAGCGTGGTGTGGCCAGACTTGCTGGCCCTGACGGCGATTGGCTTGGTGTTTTTTGCGGTGGCGTTGGCGCGGTTTCGCAAGAGCCTGGCTTCCTGAGACGCCTGGCAGGACCTCGCGAATGGCGCTAAGCGCCGGCTTTACTGGATGATCAGATTGTTGAAGAGCAAATCTTCCACCATCGGCTTGCCGGTCTCGTCATTCATCACTTGCTGGGTTTGTTTCAGGGCTTCCTGACGCAGCTTTTCCTTGCCTTCGACCGTACTCATGGCCTCGCTGGTCTGCTGGGTAAACAGCGCCACCAGTTGGTTACGAATCAACGGATCGTTGGCTTTGACCGCCGCGGCTGCTTCGGTGCCGGTCACGCGCAGGGCGATGTCGGCTTTGTACACCTTGAGCTTCGCCGTGCCATCCAGGCCATAGTTGCCTACGAATGGCGGCGTCAGGCTGATATAGCTGACCTTCGGCGCCTCGCCTTCCTTGGCCTCTTCGGCCTGGACAGCCATCGGCAACGTCAGGGCCAGCATCAACAGGATCCACGCTTTCACAGTTCATTCCTCGAATTCGGTTGCCCAGTAGCATAACGCTAGCAAGGCTGAGCACAAGCTTATGGCGGCTTATCAGGCCCGGGCATGCTCGTTGACCCGCGGGCGTACCCTCCTACACTTATCGGCCACGATGCCAAAAGGAATAGTCCGATGAAAGCTGTGCTGTGCAAAGCCTTCGGCCCCGCCGAAACCCTGGTGCTGGAAGAGATCGCCAGCCCTGCGATCAAGAAGAACGAGATCCTGCTGGACGTGCACGCAGCCGGGGTGAACTTCCCGGATACCCTGATCATCGAGGGCAAGTACCAGTTCAAGCCGCCCTTTCCATTCTCACCCGGTGGCGAAGCGGCGGGCGTGGTCAGCGAGGTGGGTGAGAAAGTCAGCCACTTGAAGGTCGGTGACCGCGTAATGGCGTTGACCGGTTGGGGCAGCTTTGCCGAGCAGGTCGCGGTGCCTGGCTATAACGTGCTGCCGATTCCGCCGAGCATGGACTTCAATACCGCCGCCGCTTTCAGCATGACCTACGGCACCTCAATGCACGCGCTCAAACAACGGGCCAACCTGCAATCGGGCGAAACCCTGCTGGTACTCGGCGCGTCTGGCGGCGTGGGCCTGGCCGCCGTGGAAATCGGCAAGGCCATGGGCGCCCGGGTGATCGCCGCCGCCAGCAGCGCCGACAAACTCGCGGTGGCCAAGGCGGCCGGCGCCGATGAGCTGATCAACTACAGCGAAGCCAGCCTCAAGGACGAGGTCAAACGCCTGACCGACGGCAATGGCGCCGATGTGATCTACGACCCGGTGGGCGGCGATCTGTTTGACCAAGCCATCCGCGCCATCGCTTGGAACGGCCGCCTGCTGGTGGTGGGGTTTGCCAGCGGGCGCATTCCTGAACTGCCGGTGAACCTGGCGTTGCTCAAAGGCGCCGCGGTGGTCGGCGTGTTCTGGGGCTCGTTTGCCCAGCGTCAGCCCCAGGATAACGCGGCGAATTTTCAGCAGTTGTTCACATGGTATGGCGAGGGCAAGCTGAAGCCGTTGGTGTCGCAGGTGTATCCGCTGGAGCAGGCGGCCCAGGCGATCAATGATCTGGGGCAACGCAAGGCAGTGGGTAAGGTCGTCGTCCAGACACGCTGATTGATCTGAAATGCGATCCTTGTGGGAGGGGGCTTGCTCCCGATAGCGGTGTGTCAGTCAATATCTCCGGTGACTGACACACCGCTATCGGGAGCAAGCCCCCTCCCATATTTTGATCCTCGGTGTTCAAGAGAACGGATTACGACCACAACTTATCTATTTACGACATGTTCGTAAAAGAACATGCAATTGCTCTCGTTTCCTGTATTTGCAGATAAGAGGCGATGCTATTTTCGGTAACGAAACTGTAACATTCGCATCCGCAGTCAAAACAAGAAATTTGGAGCTCTTGAATGTTTGCTTTCTTTCGACCTGCCGCACACCAGGCGCCTCTGCCTGAAGAAAAAATAGACAGTACCTACCGACGGCTGCGCTGGCAGATCTTCGCTGGTATTTTCTTCGGTTACGCCGGCTACTACCTGCTGCGCAAAAACTTCTCCCTGGCCATGCCCTACTTGATCGACGAGGGTTACACCCGTGGTGAACTGGGCCTGGCGATGTCGGCGATTGCGATTGCCTACGGTTTGTCCAAGTTCCTCATGGGGCTGGTGTCCGACCGCTCCAACCCACGTTACTTCCTGCCGTTCGGCCTGCTGGTTTCAGCGGGGGTGATGTTCATTTTCGGTTTCGCACCTTGGGCAACGTCCAGCGTGACCATGATGTTCATTTTGCTGTTCATCAACGGCTGGGCCCAGGGCATGGGGTGGCCGCCGAGTGGGCGGACAATGGTGCACTGGTGGTCGCAGAAAGAGCGCGGCGGCGTGGTGTCCGTGTGGAACGTGGCGCACAACGTCGGCGGCGGTCTGATCGGCCCGCTGTTCCTGCTGGGCATGGCCTGGTTCAACGACTGGCACGCCGCGTTCTATGTGCCGGCCACCGTGGCC
This sequence comes from Pseudomonas sp. 910_23, assembly GCF_052850795.1. Taxonomy (NCBI): domain Bacteria; kingdom Pseudomonadati; phylum Pseudomonadota; class Gammaproteobacteria; order Pseudomonadales; family Pseudomonadaceae; genus Pseudomonas; species Pseudomonas sp. 910_23. Next base: position 90,803 of record NZ_VXCZ01000008.1, read on the forward strand.
CTGGCGGTCGCGGCGTTTGCCTTCATCACCATGCGTGACACCCCGCAATCGGTGGGTTTGCCGCCTATCGAGAAGTACAAGAACGATTACCCGGAAGGCTACGACGCCAGCCACGAAGACGAATTCAGCGCCAAGGAAATCTTCGTCAAGTACGTGCTGCGCAACAAAATGCTGTGGTACATCGCCTTCGCCAACGTGTTCGTCTACCTGTTGCGCTACGGCGTCCTGGACTGGGCGCCGACCTATTTGAAAGAAGCCAAACACTTCACGGTCGACAAGTCGTCCTGGGCGTATTTCTTCTACGAGTGGGCAGGCATCCCGGGCACGCTGCTGTGCGGCTGGATGTCGGACAAAATCTTCCGTGGCAATCGCGGCCTGACCGGCATCGTGTTCATGGCGCTGGTCACCGTGGCGACCCTGGTTTACTGGCTCAACCCGCCGGGCAACCCGATGATCGACATGATTGCGCTGTTCTCAATCGGCTTCCTGATCTACGGCCCGGTCATGCTGATCGGCCTGCAGGCGCTGGAGCTGGCACCGAAGAAAGCCGCCGGCACTGCTGCGGGTTTCACCGGCTTGTTCGGTTACCTGGGCGGTTCGGTAGCAGCCAGTGCGGCCATGGGCTACACGGTTGACCATTTCGGCTGGGACGGTGGTTTCGTGCTGCTGATTGGTGCCTGTGTACTGGCGATCGCGTTTCTGATCCCCACGCTGTGGCACACCAACAGCGTCAGCTCGGCGCGTTAATCGGCAGAGCAATCTTTGGCACAACGCTTGAGCCGCGCCTCCAGGTTTTTATCTGGCATGGCGTGGCTACGCAGGGCGTTCACGGTCTGCTCGACATAATCGCGAGTCGTGCCGTAACGCCCGCAAGCGCTTTGCAGCACATGATTAAGCACAATATCGGGCAAGTTGCCGGCATAGCTGGGCAAGTGCCGCTCCAGAACAAACCCCAACGCCTGCACGGTGCTGCCATCTTCCAATCGGCAACTGAGCCAGTGCGGCCGGTACGAGGGGTAAGGCATCTCACGCTGCCATAGGGCGTAAAGCGAGGCCTCCAACTGGTCCTCCGGCAAGCGGTAGGCAAACCCGCTGCAGGACCCGCCGCGATCCAGCCCGAACACCAACCCCGGCAACTCCGGCGTGCCCCGATGCTCGTGGGACCACAGGTACAAGCCGCGGTGATAACCATGAACCCGTGCGCGCACCCGTTCGGTCGACGAACATTCAGGGCGCCAGATCAGCGAACCATAGGCAAACAGCCACACTGGCCCACCCTTGTGCCGGGCCATAGTGGCCTGCATCGAGCTCATTAATTGTTCGTGAGTGAGTTGCGGCCCAAGATCGAGCCGCGGAGGGTAAGCCAACTGCAAAAGATCGGTTTCAATGGCGGTCATGGCGAAAAGCGGTGCGCCTCCTGTGTGTTACCAGTTGTAAGCGACTTTACCGTAATAGAACGCGCCGCTGTAACCGTACGGCGAAAAAGTGCTGTAGGCGAGATTGCCGCCGCTGCTGGCGAAGGCGTTAACCTTTTCCGGGTACTTATCGGTGACGTTGTCGCCGCCCAGGGTAAAGGTCCAGTTCTTGAGCTTGTAATCCGCCGACAGGTCCAGCACCCAGGCGGCTTTGAAGGTCTGGTCGTTGACCTTGTCCGCCTGATAACTGGTGAACTCACCATAGCGCACCAGGTTAGTGTGCAGCGCCCAATTACCGAAGGTGAAGTCGTTGCCCAGGCTCAGTTTGTGCTGGGGCGTGGTATCGCCCAGCAAACCGATACGTTCGCGGCGGTCCACTCGCACCAGGTTGGCCCCCAGGCTATCGAGAATCGCGGGGTTGGCTTTCACGTCGGTGACTTTGGTGTGGTTGTAGTTGTAGCCCACGGTACTGTTCCAGCGAATGCCGTTATCGAACTGGTAGCGATAATTGGCCACCAGGTCGACCCCATCGGTGCTGGTGTCCGTGGCGTTGGTGAAGTACCGGGCCGTGGTGTAGTTGATATTGCCGACGCCATTGGCTTGCAGGTAAGCCACCGTGGCCGGGTTGAGATTGAGGTTAGACGACAGGCTGATGCGGTCGCGGATGTCGATGCGGTACACATCGAGCGTGACGGTCAGGTCATCGGCCGGCTCCAGCACCAGGCCGAGGCTGTAGTTGCGCGACTTCTCGGCCTTGAGGTCCTCGGCACCGAGCAGGCGTGCCACCTGGCTGTTGGCCGGGAAGGTGCCGGCTTCCTGGACGGTGCTGCCGATCAACTGCGATGAGGTGTAGGCAAAATTCTGCTGGGCCAGGGACGGCGCACGGAAACCGTTGGAGATGCTGCCGCGTAAGGCCACCTGGGGGGTGAAGTCGTAGCGGGCCGACAGCGAGCCGCTGACGTTGGAGCCAAAGTCACTGTAATCCTCATGGCGCACGGCGGCCGAGGCGCTGAGTTTTTCGGTGAAGTTGGTTTCCAGGTCCAGGTACTGTGCCCAGTTATGCCGCGTGCTGGTGCCGGCATCGGCATCGCGGAAACCGCCCAGGCCGGAGCTGCCGGTCTGGTAATAGGACGCTGGCTCGCCCGCCTCGATTTCATAGCCCTGATGCAGGTATTCACCGCCGAACGCCACAGAGACCGGATACGGCAGAAAGCCCACATCGAACTCACGGGACAGGTCCAGGCTGACTTGCTTCTGATCGTTGCTCAGGGTGCCGTTGTTGAATTTACGCGGCGTTGCCAGGCCCAGTGAGGTGTTGATGGTTTCAGTCCCCAGTTCGTACTGGTTCTTGCCGTAGTTGGCCGACAGGTCGTAATGCCAGTCGTAGGCCAGCAGGCCGCGCAAGCCCACCACCAGAGAAGTGTCTTCCAGGTTGCCCTTGATCAGCGGCAGGTAGCCGTTGGGGTTGAGTGCGGCAATGTTATTGGAGGCGTTGCTGGCCCGGTAGAACGCCGCTGTTTCACCGCGGCGCTTGCTGTAGCCACCGAAGGTGTAGAACTCGGCTGCATCGCTGAAGGAATATTCTGAATTGAACTGGAACTTGCCTTCATTGGTGGCCGGCTCACCCTGGCGGAACACACGCTGGCCGTAGGTGGTGGAGCCAATACTGCCTGGGCGGTAATCGTCGCCGGCGCGGTTGGTGTAGTCGTTGTCGGCGCCTTCGGCAGACAGGTTGATAAAGCCATTGTCGCCCAATGCCAGGCCCGTATTACCACTGACATTACGCTGGATGCCATCACCCTTTTTGTACTCGCCAAACTTGCTGGACACCGAGCCGCCATGGTCGGCGTTTTTGAGGATCACGTTGATCACCCCGGCGATCGCGTCGGAGCCGTAACGGGCAGAAGCGCCGTCGCGCAGCACCTCGATATGGTCCACCGCCGACAGCGGAATGGCATTCAAGTCTGCCGGGGCCGAACCGCGCCCAACCGCACCGCCCAGGTTGACGAAGGCACTGGTATGGCGGCGCTTGCCGTTGACCAGCACCAGCACCTGATCCGGCGACAAGCCGCGCAACTGCGCCGGACGCACCAGTTCGGCCCCGTCCACCAGGCTTGGCCGGGGGAAGTTGATCGACGGTATCAGCCGCGCCAATACGGCACCCAGCTCATCGGAGCCGGTACTGCGCAGGTTTTCACCGGAGATTACGTCGATTGGCGACAGCGATGCACTGGCGGTGCGCTCTTGGGCGCGGGTGCCGGTGACGATCACAGTGTCGAGTTTAGGTGCATCAACCGCAGAAGTTTCGTCTGCCAGAACTGGATTGAATCCCACAACGGTCAGCAAATTGGCCGACAAAATCGCCGTGTATAGCGCGTGTTTCCTGTAGCTCCCCATACCGCTCCCCTTTGAATCAAAAATAGAACTGCAGTGCGCGAAGTTCGTACGATCGATCCGGCTGGCGGGCGGTGGCGGTCAGTATCTGGTTATGGTCGGTGAAGTCGGTAGTCCGTTGCGATATAGCTTAAAGATATTCATCAGCCAGAATAAATACCTTAAAAGAATAAGCAAAAGCATAAGCACGCTCGCCCATTCGTCAGGATCCACGCGGCTAATCCCGGTAATTTCAGCCCCGGTTCAGCCTGGGCGCGTGCCAAGCCGTCAAACTGGCGCGCCTGTAACGACCCACTTAGCCGTTCATCAAATCGACTACCGAGGTCGCCATGAAAAAATTCCGATTGCCTGGCCTGTTATTGCTTGCCCAGGCCACCACTGCACTGGCTAGCGAAACGCCAACGGCGACTGACGACAGAGGCTTCTGGTACGCCCAGACAAGCGTCTACACCCGGCACTTTGCACCCGACCCGCAACACAACAACAAACAGGACCTGATCGGCCTGGAGCGCAATGAGGCGTCGGGCCTGGTGTATGGCGGGGTGACCTTTCGCAACTCGTTCCGCCAACGCTCGTACTACGCCTATGCGGGCAAGCGCTATGACATGGCCGACTACCCGGTGTATGCGAAGTTGACCGGTGGGTTGATCCAGGGCTATCGCGGCGAGTATCGCGACAAGATCCCGTTGAATCGTTTTGGCGTAGCGCCAGTGATCATTCCGTCCGTGGGTACCCATTACGGGCCGGTCGCGGCAGAGCTGGTATTGCTGGGGTTCAATGCAGCAATGGTGACGACTGGCTTACGCTTCTGACACGACACTGTCCCCTGTGGGAGCTGGCTTGCCTGCGATAGCGGTGCGCCAGTCGGCAAATGAGACACTGACCCACCGCTATCGCAGGCAAGCCAGCTCCCACATTATTCAGCGCAACACTTCAGGGCCGTGGGGCGTAGGCAAACACGTCAGCGCGCATACGGTGCGCATCCATACCGGCGTCGACCAATGCATCCAGGGTGCCGTAGATCATTGCTGGCGAACCACTGGCGTAGACATGCACGCTATTGAGGTCGGCAATGTCTTCGCACACCACCTCGTGCAGCAAACCGCAGCGCCCTTCCCAGCCACAGAGGTCGCTGACCACTTTGTGCAGGAACAGATTGGGCAGTTGCAGCCACTGATCCCAGTGCTCGATCTGGTAGAAATCTTCCGGGCGCCTTACGCCCCAGTACAGGTGCACCGGGTGCTTGAAGCCCGAAGCGCGACAGTGCTCGATCAGACTGTGCATCTGCGCCATACCGGTACCGGCGGCCATCAGCACCAGTGGTCCGTCCGGCAACTCGGCCAGGTGGGTGTCACCGAACGGCAGTTCCACACGGGCCATCTGGTTGCGCTGCAATTGTTCGATAAGGTTGCGCGCACTGTCCTCGCGCACCAGCACATGCAGCTCCAACTCACGCCCGGCATGGGGTGCAGAAGCCAGGGAAAACGCCGATTTCTCGCCGTTCTCCCGTTCGAGCATCAAGTATTGCCCGGCGTGATAACGCACCGCCTTACCGGCCGGGGCGCGCAGGCGCACACGCCAGACATCGCCGCCGACTTCCACGCACTCGATCAATTGGCATGACAATTTGCGCAACGGCAACTCTCCTGGCGCGAGTACGCCATCCCACAACACAATGCAGTCTTCCAGCGGCTCGGCGATGCAGGTATAGAACTCGCCATGGTCGCGCACTTCACCGGCTTGGCTTACCCGGCCCTCCACCAGCAACGCCGCACACACATGGCACACGCCATTGCGGCAGGCCTGGGGGCATTCGTACCCCAGGCGGCGTGCACCTTCGAGGATTCGTTCGCCAGGGACCAGCTCCAGTACAGCGCCGGAAGGTTGCAGGGTTACACGCATCAATCTATTCCCAATTCTTTCCAGATCGCATCGACACGCGCGGTGACGGCTTCATCCTTGACGATCACCCGGCCCCACTCGCGGGTGGTCTCACCCGGCCACTTGTGGGTGGCATCCAGGCCCATTTTCGAACCCAGGCCCGATACCGGCGAGGCAAAGTCGAGGTAGTCGATCGGCGTGTTATCGATCATCACGGTATCGCGCTTGGGGTCCATGCGCGTGGTGATGGCCCAGATCACGTCGTTCCAGTCCCGCGCATTGATGTCGTCGTCGGTCACGATAACGAACTTGGTGTACATGAACTGTCGCAAAAACGACCACACACCCAACATGACGCGCTTGGCATGGCCCGGATACGACTTCTTCATGGTCACGATGGCCATGCGGTACGAACAGCCCTCGGGCGGCAGGTAGAAGTCGGTGATTTCCGGAAATTGCTTCTGCAGGATCGGTACGAACACTTCGTTGAGCGCCACACCGAGAATGGCCGGCTCATCGGGTGGACGACCCGTGTAGGTACTGTGGTAGATCGGTTTGACCCGATGGGTAATGCGCTCGACGGTGAACACCGGGAAGCTGTCGACTTCGTTGTAATAGCCGGTGTGGTCGCCGTAAGGGCCTTCATCGGCCATCTCACCCGGGTGAATCACGCCCTCAAGGATAATTTCGGCGGTAGCCGGCACCTGCAAGTCGTTACCGCGGCACTTGACCAACTCGGTGCGATTGCCGCGCAGCAGGCCGGCGAAGGCGTATTCGGACAAGCTATCGGGCACAGGTGTCACGGCGCCGAGAATGGTCGCCGGGTCGGCCCCCAGGGCCACGGACACCGGGAACGGCGTGCCTGGGTGTTTTTCACACCACTCTCTAAAATCGAGTGCGCCGCCACGGTGGCTCAGCCAGCGCATGATCACCTTGTTGCGGCCAATGACTTGCTGACGGTAGATGCCGAGGTTCTGACGATCCTTGTTCGGGCCTTTGGTGACAGTCAGGCCCCACGTGATCAGCGGGCCGACGTCGCCGGGCCAGCAGGTCTGCACCGGCAGCATGGCCAGGTCGACATCATCGCCTTCGATGACCACTTCCTGGCACACCGCGTCCTTGACCACCTTGGGGGCCATGGCAATGATCTTGCGGAAGATCGGCAGCTTCGACCAGGCGTCCTTCAAGCCCTTGGGCGGCTCGGGCTCCTTGAGAAACGCCAGCAACTTGCCGATCTCGCGCAGCTCGCTGACCGACTCGGCACCCATGCCGAAGGCTACGCGCTCGGGCGTACCGAACAGGTTGCCCAGCACCGGGATATCAAAGCCGGTCGGGTTTTCGAACAGCAGCGCCGGGCCCTTGTTGCGCAGGGTGCGGTCGCAAATCTCAGTCATTTCCAGTACCGGAGAAATCGGCATCTGGATACGTTTCAACTCTCCGCGCTGCTCAAGTTGCTGCACGAAATCCCGAAGATCCTTGAATTTCATTAAACATGCCACCCGTAAAATAGGCGTACATCCTACCTGCTCTGAGGGCGGCTGGCAGCTTAATTGGCCGTCAAGCCGCGTGATTGCAACGAACTGAACAATGGCTCAAGGAAGGCTTCAATGTGTCGCGCCCCCACGTCTGACAGATGGTTATCGTCGGTATACAGCGCGCGACCATTGAGTTCGACCCGGCACAAACCATCGGCGCCGCACAGCAGGGGCGCAGGGTCCAGCACCGCGACACCACTGTCGGCAGCCGCCAGTTCGTCAAACAATTGCGTGATGAACGCCTGGCGCTTCACATGCTCGGCCACGGCCAGCCCTTCACCACTCACGGGCCGGTTCATCATCGCCAATCGGCTGAGACGGTAAGGCACGATGATTTCCTGCAGCGGCACTTCCTTGACCAGCCAGACCTTATGGCCGGCAGCACGCAAACCCTGGATGCGTTCGCGCAAGCCTTGGGCGAAGCGTTGCTCGGCGACAGCACGCACGTACTGGCCAGTGCCGGGGTCCTTTAGCGCATGCTCCTTGTCACCCGACATTTGCCCGTACACATACAGGCTCCAGCGGGCGGCCAACACCACATCGCTGAATGCCTGCTCGGCCATGGCCTTTTCGACGCGATGGTTGAAATGTGCGCACCGGGCAATATTCTCCAAGCCATCGAGCGGTATACAGCCGGCAAAACTGGCCTCAACCAGGCTGATATCGTGGCGATCAGCGCCCTCTTTGAGTGCGGGTATCAGCGCCGTAGCGTGACTATCACCCCATACCAGCGCTGAAACCGATTGGCCTTTCGGGCCGAAATGGCAGAACAGACGCTCATCGGGCGTATCTTTGTCGGCCATGCACGCCAGCAGGTCCGGGCTCCACTTCTTGGCTTGGGCAAAGCGCAACGCCTGCTCGGACAAGCGCGAAGGAACGCCGTCAGCTTCGCGTATCGCAAGGCCAGTGAAGCCCAGGCCCAAGATGCCGACGACTGCCGCCGCCAGGATCGCCTTGCGCGGAGCCAGCAAGCGCTTTTCCCGGAACGGCGTTTCCACAAAACGCCAGGACAGATAGCCCAGCACCAGCGAAAGCAGCATCAGCCCGGCCAGTTCCAGAGGGCTCAAGCCATCCACCGCGGCATAGTTGGCATACACGAACACCGGCCAGTGCCAGAGGTACCAGGAATAGGAAATCAGCCCGATCCCTACCATTAGCCGGGTGCTCAACAGGCGCCCGACCCAGGTGTGTTGCTGCCCGTTGGCCCAGATCAAACCGACCACACCCAGCACGGGCAACAGCGCGGTGGCCCCCGGAAAGGGCGTTTTCGCGTCGTAACCCAATACGGCAATCAGGATCAGCGCCATTGAGGCCAGGCTGACACCTTGCGCCAAGGCCGGTGAGGCCCGCCATTCACGCATGGGCAGCACCGCCAGCATGGCACCGGCCAGCAACTCCCAGGCTCGCAGATGCAAGAGGAAGAAGGCTTTCTGCGGTTCATGCTGAACCGCCCAGACGCTCATGCCAAAAGACCCGAGCAACACCGCAAACAGCGCCAGGCGCCAGTGCTTCAAGCGGCTTGAGAGTAATGTCAGCAGCAGCGGGAAGAAAATGTAGAACTGCTCTTCTACCGCCAGCGACCAGGTATGCAACAAGGGTTTGATGTCTGAAGAGACATCGAAATAGCCATGCTGACGCGAGAACAGCAAGTTGGAGGTAAACGTCACCTGATAGTGCGCCGAACGCCCCAACTCCTCATAGTCCTTGGGCGCCAACAGAAACCAACCCACTGCCAGTGTCGCGGCGATCATCACAAACAGCGCGGGCAAGATACGTCGGGCACGGCGAGCCCAGAAGTCGATGAAACTGAAGCGTCCAGCTTGACGCTCTCGCCAGATGATTGACGTAATCAGGAAGCCCGAGATGACGAAGAAGACGTCAACGCCAACAAAACCGCCAGTAATGCCAGGGACACCAAAGTGGAACAACACGACTGCAAGGACAGCGATGGCACGCAGGCCATCGATGTCTCTGCGGTAAGCAAGGGTGGTCATAAGAATGTGGTCAGTCTGCGACGAAAGGGATGAGCGAAGTCACGCGTCAATTTTTGTTACTTAACGGATACTTATGCCACAAAAATCGCAGAATCTCGACGCAAAAAAAATGGCGCCCCATTAAGGGCGCCATTTTTTTGGACCTGAAACGCTGTATTACTTGCGTTTCATCGACAGGAAGAACTCGTCGTTGGTCTTGGTGGTTTTCAGCTTGTCGATCAGAAACTCGATGGCAGCCACTTCGTCCATCGGGTGCAGCAGCTTGCGCAGGATCCACATACGCTGCAGCTCGTCGTCAGCGGTCAGCAACTCTTCGCGGCGAGTGCCGGAGCGGTTGATGTTGATCGCCGGGAACACACGCTTTTCAGCAATGCGACGGTCCAGGGGCAGCTCCATGTTGCCGGTACCCTTGAACTCTTCGTAGATCACTTCGTCCATCTTCGAGCCGGTTTCAACCAGCGCGGTGGCGATAATGGTCAGCGAGCCGCCTTCTTCGATGTTGCGCGCGGCGCCGAAGAAACGTTTCGGTTTCTCCAGGGCGTGGGCATCGACACCACCGGTCAATACCTTGCCGGAGCTCGGGATCACAGTGTTGTAGGCACGGGCCAGACGGGTGATGGAGTCGAGCAGGATCACCACGTCCTTCTTGTGTTCGACCAGGCGCTTGGCCTTTTCGATCACCATTTCGGCTACCTGCACGTGGCGGGTTGGCGGCTCATCGAACGTCGAGGCAACCACTTCGCCGCGCACGGTGCGCTGCATCTCGGTCACTTCTTCCGGGCGCTCATCGATCAACAGTACGATCAGGTGAACTTCAGGATTGTTACGGGCGATGTTCGCTGCAATGTTCTGCAGCATGATCGTTTTACCGGCTTTCGGCGGCGCGACGATCAGGCCACGCTGGCCTTTGCCGATCGGGGCGCACAGGTCGATCACACGACCGGTCAAGTCTTCGGTGGAACCGTTACCGGCTTCCATCTTCATGCGCACGGTCGGGAACAGCGGGGTCAGGTTCTCGAAGAGAATCTTGTTTTTCGCGTTCTCGGGGCGATCGAAGTTGATCGTGTCGACCTTGAGCAGGGCGAAATACCGCTCGCCCTCCTTCGGAGGACGGATCTTGCCAACGATGGTGTCACCGGTGCGCAAGTTGAAACGACGGATCTGGCTCGGCGAGACATAGATATCGTCTGGGCCGGCGAGATAGGAAGCGTCTGCGGAGCGGAGGAAGCCGAAGCCGTCCTGGAGAATCTCCAGCACGCCATCACCGGAGATTTCCTCGCCGCTTTTCGCGTGCTTCTTGAGCAGGGAGAAAATCACGTCCTGCTTGCGCGAACGGGCCATATTTTCTATGCCCATTTCTTCGGCCAGTTGGAGCAGGTCGGTAATCGGCTTTTGCTTGAGTTCAGTCAGATTCATATAGGAATGACGTAATCATTTATGGAGGGGGGAAATTAAGCTTTTGGCTTAATGAGGCCGCGCCGCAGAGAAGGCGACAGGATCGCGTACTAATCGAAAAGGAATGCGTCGGCGACGGCTTGCAGGGGGCAGTGGAGAAACCAGTGCGGGGCCGAATGTACCACCTGAGTTTCGGAGCGTCTAGCCCTGCTTTACGAAAAAGCCCCGAGATTTTCGGGGCTTTTTTGACGACGCTTAGATGTTCGCGTCGAGGAATGCAGCCAGTTGCGACTTGGACAGCGCGCCAACCTTGGTGGCCTCGACGTTGCCGTTCTTGAACAGCATCAGGGTCGGAATACCACGCACGCCGTGCTTGGCCGGGGTTTCCTGGTTTTCGTCGATGTTCAGTTTGGCAATGGTCAGTTTGCCTTCGTAGGTGGTTGCAATGTCGTCCAGAACCGGAGCGATCATTTTGCAAGGGCCGCACCATTCAGCCCAGTAGTCAACCAGCACCGGGCCAGCAGCCTTGAGTACTTCGGCCTCAAAGGTCGCGTCGGTGACGTGCTTGATAAGATCGTTGCTCATGGATGTCTCCGGATTGTAAGCAAAAAAAACGTTGCCCATCATAGCTGCCCTTCCCTCGTTCAGGAAGCCGCCTCTGATTGAGTCTTGCTATGGCGTTGCATGAGTGGGGATATAGCCAACTCATGGCGTCACGGCAGTCACAAACACGATGCCTGTTCGCAACGCCGCATTGCGAACGTGTTCCTGCATGGTTTTCTGCGCTGCCGCACTGCTGCGCCGGGCCAAGGCGCGCAGGATTTTGCGATGCTCCTGCCAGGTCTCCATGGCTCGCTCCGGCCGGATGAACGGTAGTTTCTGGCTCTCCAGAAACACCTCGGCGCTGGCACTGAGAATACTCACCATGGCCTGGTTGCCGCTGGCCAACAGGATGCGCTGGTGAAATTCAAAGTCCAGCCGGGCGGCGGCTTCGAAGTCACCCGCTTTGAGGACCTTGCGCATCGCCTCGACATTGTCTTCCAGGCTATCGAGCTCGTTCGTGGTCAATGTGACTGCCGCCAAACCCGCAGCGAACCCTTCAAGCGCGTAACGCAGCTGGAAGATGTCCAGCGGTGTGGCCTGCGCCGCAAACGGCCAGGCGAGCTCGGATGGCGGGTCCGGCGCCAGCACGAACACGCCCTTGCCCGGCTGCACACTGACCACACCCAATGCGCTCAAGGACGATAAGGCCTCGCGCAACGACGCCCGGCTCACGCCCAACCGTATCGCCAAATCGCGTTGCGAAGGCAATGCGTCGCCCGGCCCGAAGCCTTGCTCCTTGATCAGTTTGCGGATGGCTTGCAAGGCCGCTTCCGGTACGGCTTGGGCAATGGAATTCATAAAAAACTCAAGGTTCCCGTCAGCTGAAGAGCTAGTTGTAAAGCTATTGAAGTCTGTCGGCAAGCCACGCCCCAAAGGGGCCCGTGCGTTTTTTACGGCGCTCGAAAAGGGTGCGAAAAATCTCGCAACTGTTCAGACCAGTAAGACCATGGCACTTCAACGAATCCGTGCCTTACAGACCATTCCGAGAGAGCTGGCATGGGCTGTGCACTGAGCAAACTCAGAAAATTCCTTCGCCTTTTTCGGAGAGTTGCCATGACCAAGCGCTACAGCGCCCTGCTCACTGCCCTGTTTGCCAGCCTGATGCTGAGCCAGGCACCCGCCCAGGCTGATGGTCTGGACGATATCGTCGCCCGTGGCACCCTCAAGGTCGCCGTGCCCCAGGACTTCCCGCCGTTTGGTTCGGTCGGCCCCAACATGCAGCCACGTGGCCTGGACATCGACACCGCCAAGCTGCTGGCCGACCAGCTCAAGGTCAAGCTGGAACTGACCCCGGTCAACAGCACCAACCGCATTCCGTTCCTTACCACCGGCAAGGTGGACCTTGTGATCTCCAGCCTGGGCAAAAACCCCGAACGCGAAAAGGTCATTGATTTCTCCAAGGCTTACGCGCCGTTCTACCTCGCGGTGTTCGGCCCACCCGAGGCGGCAATCAGCACGATCGACGACCTCAAGGGCAAGACCATCAGCGTAACCCGCGGCGCCATCGAAGATATCGAACTGACCGCCGTGGCGCCCAAGGAAGCCACGATCAAGCGCTTTGAGGACAACAACTCAACCATCGCCGCTTACCTGGCCGGCCAGGTCGACCTGATCGCCAGCGGCAACGTGGTCATGGTCGCAATCAGCGAACGCAACCCCAAACGCGTCCCCGCGCTGAAGGTGAAGCTCAAGGATTCGCCGGTGTACGTAGGCGTGAACAAGAACGAGCCGGCGTTGCTGGAGAAGGTCAACCAGATCCTGGTTGCGGCCAAGGCGGACGGCAGCCTGGAAAAAAACGCGCTGCAGTGGCTCAAAGAACCGCTGCCTGCTGACCTCTGAAGCGGAGTTGAACGATGGCCTATCAATTCGACTTTGTGCCGGTGCTGGCCAATACCGACCTGCTGCTGCGCGGCGCGTTGTTTACCCTTGAACTGACGGCCATCGGCGCCATCCTTGGGGTTGCACTGGGCACCGTCGGTGCCGTGGTGCGGGCGTGGAAGATCCAGCCGTTTGCATGGATTTTTGGTGTGTATGTCGAATTGATCCGCAACACGCCGTTTCTGGTGCAGTTGTTCTTTATTTTCTTCGGCCTACCGTCCCTGGGGTTGAAAATCACCGAGTGGCAAGCCGCTGTGCTGGCAATGGTGATCAACCTGGGGGCGTACTCCACCGAGATCATCCGCGCCGGGATCCAGGCCATCCCGCGCGGGCAATTGGAAGCCGCCGCCGCGCTGGCGATGACGCGCTTCGAAGCGTTCCGTCACGTGGTACTGCTACCGGCGCTGGGCAAGGTGTGGCCGGCCCTGAGCAGCCAGATCATCATTGTGATGCTCGGTTCGGCGGTGTGTTCGCAGATCGCCACCGAAGAATTGAGCTTTGCCGCCAACTTTATCCAGTCGCGTAATTTCCGTGCCTTTGAAACCTATGCCCTGACCACCCTGGTGTACCTGTGCATGGCGCTGATGATTCGCCAACTGCTCAACTGGTTCGGCCGGCGGTTTGTGATGAGGAACAGTCGATGAGTGAGTTCACCCTCTGGGACATCGTGCGCAACCTGCTCACTGGCCTGCAGTGGACCCTGCTGCTGTCACTGGTAGCATTTGTGGGCGGTGGCCTGATCGGCCTGCTGGTGATGACGATGCGCATCAGCCGCAAAGCTTTCCCACGCAATATTGCCCGCACCTATATCGAACTGTTCCAGGGCACGCCCTTGCTGATGCAGTTGTTCCTGGTGTTTTTCGGCGTTGCCCTGCTTGGCGTGGACATATCGCCCTGGCTGGCAGCTGCAATCGCATTGACCCTGTTCACCAGCGCTTACCTGGCCGAAATCTGGCGCGGTTGCGTGGACTCCATCGCCCATGGCCAATGGGAAGCCTCGGCCAGTCTGGCCCTGAACCCTTTTGAGCAACTGCGTTTTGTGATCCTGCCCCAAGCGCTGCGCATTGCCGTTGCGCCAACGGTGGGTTTCTCGGTGCAGGTGGTCAAAGGCACCGCCGTGACCTCGATCATCGGCTTCACCGAACTGACCAAGACCGGCGGCATGCTCGCCAACGCCACCTTCGAGCCGTTTATGGTCTACGGCTTGGTGGCCCTCGGTTATTTCCTGCTCTGCTACCCCTTGTCCCTCAGTGCGCGCTACCTGGAAAGGAGACTGCATGCCTCTGCTTAGAATTTCCGCCCTGCATAAGTATTACGGCGATCATCACGTCCTCAAGGGCATCGACCTGACGGTGGAAGAAGGCCAGGTTGTGGCGATCATCGGCCGCAGCGGCTCGGGCAAGTCCACCTTGCTGCGTACCCTCAATGGCCTGGAGTCGATCAATGACGGTGTGATCGAAGTCGATGGCGAATACCTTGATGCCGCCCGCGCCGACCTGCGCAGCCTGAGGCAGAAAGTCGGCATGGTGTTCCAGCAGTTCAACCTGTTCCCGCACCTGAGCGTCGGCGAAAACGTGATGCTGGCACCGCAAGTGGTGCAAAAAGTGCCCAAGGCCAAAGCGGTACAGTTGGCCAGGCAAATGCTCGAACGCGTTGGGCTGGGCGAGAAGTTCGACGCCTTCCCCGATCGGCTGTCCGGTGGTCAGCAGCAGCGGGTCGCCATTGCCCGCGCGCTGGCCATGTCACCCAAGGTGCTGTTGTGCGATGAGATTACCTCGGCCCTGGACCCGGAGTTGGTCAATGAGGTGCTCAGCGTGGTGCGTCAACTGGCCCAGGACGGCATGACGCTGATCATGGTCACCCACGAAATGCGCTTTGCCCGGGAAGTTGGCGACAAAGTGGTGTTCATGCACCAAGGCAAAGTGCATGAAACCGGCGACCCGAAGGTGTTGTTTGCCAACCCTGGTACCGTAGAGCTCGCCAACTTCATTGGCTCGGTTGAACAGCCGGGCTGACCAGTTCAAAAATGCCCCGTGCCTCCAGGTGCGTCTCCCTGCGCACCGACAAGGCATCGAAGGGCAATTGGGTATCGATATCGACCTGGGCGGTGAGTCGCCGCCCTACCACCGGCATCCCTACTGCTCGAGCCACCAAAACCTGGCCGGGCAACAACTGGCCTCCGTCCGCCTCACCTGGCACGTGGCCGGCCGACCACCCGACGGTACGCCCATCTACCTGGGCATGCTTGATACTCAGCCGCAAATGCCCCTCGCGACCGAACCGAAATCCCTGCCCATCGGCTGCCGCGCCAACAAAACGCAACGCCATGGCCGCAGGCTCGGCGCAGAGTACATTGACACTCAACGAGCGGGTTGCCAGTACCACGGTAGTGGTTTCAACCAGGCCATCCCTGCGTATCTGGCCATAGTCGATACGCGGCTGGCCCAGCGACAGGTGGCAGTTTTCAGCCATCGCATCAAGCGGCGCCAGCAGTGTGCAAAACAGCGCCAAGGGCGGGCTCAGGGCCTTTTTAATCACCTCGGCATACCGCCGACGCGGCTTCATAAAATTTGTCATTGTCAGGCTTGGCCTCAGAGTCAATGTGCAGTAGGCAAGTGGAAGAGTCCGGCAATGAAACCCGCAAGCTTTGCGACTCCGTAACGTCGTTGAGGAAAATCATGCCCTCACCTACTACGCTGGTGAGAAAGCGGTTGCCCTTGCCCAATACCGAGGCGCCCTGAGGTAACGGTCGGCCGTGCTGATCGCTCGCAGTCACCAGCATTCGGCGTACTTTCACTACGTCAAAATCCACGGTATTGAACGAACCTCGGCCCGCCGTAAGCACTTGGGTGCCGTTTTTCAGGTCCACTCGTTTGGGCAAGGATTGAGTCTGCACTTCGACTCGGCTGTTGGTGTAGGCCGGCAAGCCCGCGATCACCGCTTGGCCGTTGAAGTCGGTCCAGACAGGGCCTTGCGGCGTCTGGATTTTTGCGGAGCCGATATCGCCGACCGAGACGATGCCGAACGTGTCTTGCACGCTATAAGGCGATAAGGTCACCCCGCCTTCATGCGCCACTGCACCGCCCCGCAACTGCCCGGTATAGCTGGTGCCCAGGGAATCGCGGCTGACGCCCAGGCCCACTTGGGTATAGCGCGGCAACAGGTCCACCCGCCCGCGCACTGACTGCTCCCGGGCCCGCATGTCACGCTCGATGCCGACTTCGTAATTCACATACTCGTTGACCCTTTCGCTGAGCGCGGTACCCGCAGTGAAGTGGTCCCCACGGCGGCTCGTGAAGCTGCTCACACGCCGATCCCCGCCCAGCGGCACGCTGACCTGCAACCGCAAGGACAAGTCGTGATCCAAGGCACTGTCACGCCGGCTGCCATCCAGTGGGGCGTCTCGGCGGGCCCGCGTACCGCCCACTTGCGAGTCCGCGATAAATGCGACATCGACGCGACCGAACGACTTATTCCAGGAGGCGAATACGTGCTCGCTCGTCTGCCCGCCAAATTGAGCACTGCGAGTGTAGTTCAGCGAAAATATGCCCAGTGTGGGGTCGGCCCAGCTCATGCCCGCGGTGTATTGGTTCTTGAAGTGCGAGTTCAGCTCATCGCCCCTGAGCGACCGACCTGCCTCAGTGACCTCGCGATAACCGCGCGTCTGGGTGGTTGCACTTAAGTTGACATCTAGATCGGCAACCAGTGGGCTACTCACGGAGACGCTGCTGCGTGACCCGGACACCGCGTTGTGGCTGTCTCGGGACAGGTTATGTCGTGCGCTCACAGAGATCCGCTGGAAAAATACACTGCTCAGAGTGCCACCTGCGGCCCAATAGTCATCGGTACTCAACAAGCCAAAACCCGCAGACGCATCGCGCCCCAGCCCCCAGGTGCCACTGCCCATGGCGACCACCGGTGATGGCCCCTCTTCACCTGCAGTTTTGCGCAGCTGGCCAATCGAAAAGTAATAGCCCGGCGCCGATGGGGCAGCACCCGCGAACGAAGCCGCCGGCACGACAAAACTGCGCCTGGCGCCACGCACGTCAATCACACTGACATCAAGGTCACTGGTGCCATTGAGCAGCGGTACCCCAGTCAACCGAAACGGCCCTTCGGGCACCAATGTACTGTGGATCAACACCCCGGACTGGCGCACTTCAACTCGCGACTGGCTTTGGGCCAGGCCTTCGACCACCGCATTATTGCCGCCCGCCGGGGCCCTGGACTGCCCATCAGGGGAGAACTGCAAGCCGGACAGCTGGATCCCGCCAAACAGCGGGTTATTACTGGAGAGCTGGCCCACCTGGAAGGTCGACTGCAACGCGGCGATATCCCGTTGGGCATAGGCATGCAAGTGCTCGGTACGGGTATGGCCGTTGTCGGACACATAGAACTGGCGACTGCGAACAATCCAGTCATCCAGGTTGAAGCCCGCTTCGGTATAGGCCGACACGAACCGGGTCGGGCCGCTACGCGAGTGGCTGTCATAACCCAGTACGTCATAGTTGAACAACGCGGCCGCGCCGCCCCGGGAAGAACGCCCGCTCTCCCATTCGGGTTCACGCAAAGCCTGGGTCGGCACCACCAGCGCCACTTCGTCAGTACCGGGGCGCAAGCGCACCATGGTCGCCGGGAACGCACCGAGGAAGTCATGACACGCCTGGTCGGGTGTGGCGCCTTCTCGAATGATCTCCCGAGGCTTTACCAACCCCGCCTTCTCCAGCAATCCGGGAGTGAAACACAGCCCTCCCTGCGAATCGAACCGAGCATCAACCAGCCCAAGGGGGTTGCCATTGACGCGCAATCCCACCACTTGAATACCTTCACGAAAGCGCGCCGCACTGCGAAAGTAATCGGAGACCTGGGGGTCTATGCCGTGGGTCGTCAGCGCAGCCAGGTCAAATCCCTCACCAAGCTCCAGCGCAGCCGTCATGCCAGGCAAACCCCATAGCGCCGTGAGCCCAATGAACAATCTGGATTTGCAGGGCCGGAACGGGCCAGCAATACCGCGCGCCGAAGAAACGATCATGAACCGATCAACGCGCATCTGTGTTGACCGGTGCACGGTAGCTATCTACCGAAAATCCATAGACCGTGGCGGGTTGAATCTCAACCTGCGCCACATCGCTCAAAGCACCGTCAACCTTCAACGCCAATGCCTCACCTGGCAAAACATAGGTGCGCGGCAGTGTGGCTTGAACGCCTTGTGGAAGCAGCTGCACATCCGGCGCCAGGCGCACGACGTAAGCGCTGTCGTTGTGGACGGTGAGTCGCTCTGCGACCCGTTCCCACCTCAGCAGCTCCCACGGCGCTTGGTGGCGTGGCAAGTCTTTGGGATGCAGGATCAACGGCAGATTCTGCCGAAGAGTGATACCGATGGTCGCACCGTCCGCGGCACGCGCCTGGGGAATGCCCTCAAAAGATACGCGCTTGAGCCGTTGGGTCTTGAGCGGCTGCTTCAACGTGCTGATGAAACGCACCAGTTGCGTATCCCCCGCTTCCACACGGGTAATGGGAGGCGTGACAATCAGTAGCGGCTCCAGATCTTCAGGCACGTTTTCAATAACAGAATGAAGCAACGCCGGCCCTGCATCGGTGTTCTTGATATTGATCGAGGCTTCGCCAACTTCTTCGTAAAGCACGACCACAGTTGTTTCCGGCAACATCCCGTCCGCCGTAGCAACCACACTGAAAAACACACTCCATAGCCACGTAAGACTTATTAAAAAAACACGCACTCAATATTACCCACAACTTATGAAGTTGACGTTTGGCCATCCAACGCCCAAAGAAAAACAGCCAACAAGAAAGGGTTGGCTTTCTTGATCGGCTGCTTTCGGTTGTTTAGATGTAACTCAATACAAGCGTGGCGCGCCCATCTATGGAGATGTCGCGGCTCAGGTCCAAGTCCTGGGCCTTGTTGATCACTGCTTTCACCGCCACCGTGGCGGTCAGCTGGCTAATAGCGGCAGGGGTGACGGTCACGCTATTACGCCAGGAGTACTGGCTGGGCGATTGGGCAACCCTGCCGTCGCTGTTCTGCCAGGCACCGAGCCCGGTGCGCATGATCGGAAACAACGTTGTTCCGGTAGAGCGGAGGTCCCTGAGGGTGACCGAATAGCCACCAGTGCGCCGGGACGCTGCCATCCCCAGACCGAAATTCTGCGCTTCGGAAAAGCCCGCCCCCAGGATGCCTGCCACCTTGCTCCCCGCTTGCAGATCGGTAAAGGTGAGCCCGAACCTGGCAGGCGTAGTGCCGCAGTTGATAACCAGAGACGTGGTCCTCTCTTCACGGGGGTTGAATGCCGTGCGAGACAATTCGCCGGAGCGAATAGTGCCGTAGTCGATGATGCCACTGCCCGCCAGGCTGAGGTTGCACGCTGCAGGCGTGATCGTCCCCCTGACGACTAACTGGGCGCTCGTGTTTGCCTGAACCTGCAGGGTCGCAGCCAGACATGCGATGCCGAAAGTCAATCCAATAATTTTTTTCATGTTCGTCCTGTCGCTTGAAGTTAGCAGGCGCTCTTTATTTTGGTTTTGGCGACTCCTTCGCCCAACAGCTTATTGTCCCTGATACAAAAACTATAAATAAATAACACCCCGGCAGAATTGCCGAGTGACAGTCTGGCGCGTAGATGCCCGGATAAAAAATCAGACAGCACGGTATTTATTGTAGGCTCCCGCCAGCATAAAAATTACTTTAACCTATCGACCTTGTAGTCTTGAGCAAGATATAGAACAGCATATAGTCCCACTCACTGTAGGAGAAATTATCTAAACACTTACAACTGCATCCGGTTAAAACGTCTTACATCGTCGGAAAGTTTGTTTGCTGGAAACTTGCGAAGCAGCCCTGAACTTTCCAAAATTTTCCTACAGACCACATCGGGAAAATTACCGAAGCACAACGCGTTGGCTCCAGCGGTCGATCGTGGCACGATGGCAAGGTTATCGACCGAGATCCCCAAACCATGCCGCAATCCCAAGCCAAGAATCTGTCCTTGATCGCCGCCATCGACCTGGGCTCCAACAGCTTTCACATGGTCGTGGCCAAGGCCCAGAACGGCGAGATCCGCATCCTTGAGCGGCTCGGCGAAAAAGTGCAACTGGCCGCCGGGATCGACGACGAGCGCAAGCTCAATGAAGAATCCATGCAGCGCGGGCTCGACTGCCTCAAGCGATTTGCGCAATTGATCAATGGCATGCCGCCTGGCGCCGTACGCATCGTCGGCACCAACGCGTTGCGCGAAGCCCGAAACCGCAATGAGTTTATCCATCGTGCCGAGGAAATCCTCGGGCACCCGGTGGAAGTTATCTCTGGCCGTGAAGAGGCGCGCCTGATCTACCTCGGTGTGTCCCACACACTGGCCGACACGCCCGGCAAACGCCTGGTGGCGGACATTGGTGGCGGCAGTACCGAGTTCATCATCGGCCAGCGTTTCGAGCCACTGCTGCGTGAAAGTCTGCAGATGGGATGCGTGAGTTTCACTCAACGTTACTTCAAGGACGGCAAGATCACGCCGGCGCGCTATGCCCAGGCTTACACGGCGGCGCGGCTGGAGATCATGAGCATTGAACATGCCCTGCACCGCCTGACCTGGGATGAAGCCATCGGCTCGTCCGGCACCATCCGCGCCATCGGCCTGGCCTTGAAGGCTGGCGGCCATGGCACTGGCGAGGTGAATGCCGAAGGTCTGGCGTGGCTCAAGCGCAAGCTGTTCAAGCTGGGGGATGCGGAGAAAATCGACTTCGACGGCATCAAACCTGATCGACGCGCCATTTTCCCTGCGGGCCTGGCGATTCTCGAAGCCATCTTCGACGCCCTCGAACTGCAACGCATGGACCACTGTGACGGCGCCCTGCGCGAAGGCGTGCTCTATGACCTGCTGGGCCGTCATCACCATGAAGACGTGCGCGAGCGCACCCTCAGCTCGCTGATGGAGCGCTACCACGTCGATCTGGAACAAGCCGCCCGTGTGGAGCGCAAAGCCTTGCACGCTTTCGACCAGGTGGCCGCCGATTGGGACCTGGAAGACGGCGTCTGGCGCGAGCTGCTGGGCTGGGCCGCCAAGGTGCATGAAGTGGGCCTGGACATCGCCCACTACCATTACCACAAGCACGGCGCCTACCTGATCGAGCACTCGGACCTGGCTGGGTTCTCCCGCGAAGACCAACAGATGCTCGCGCTGCTGGTGCGCGGCCATCGCCGCAATATTCCCAAGGACAAATTTGCCGAATTCGGCAAAGACGGCATCAAGCTGATTCGCCTGTGCGCGCTGTTGCGCTTTGCAATCCTGTTCCACCACATTCGTGGCACCCAGGAAATGCCCCAGGTAAAACTGCGCGCTGCTGATGACAGCC
Source organism: Pseudomonas sp. 910_23 (assembly GCF_052850795.1). Classification (NCBI taxonomy): domain Bacteria; kingdom Pseudomonadati; phylum Pseudomonadota; class Gammaproteobacteria; order Pseudomonadales; family Pseudomonadaceae; genus Pseudomonas; species Pseudomonas sp. 910_23. The sequence continues at coordinate 112,262 of NZ_VXCZ01000008.1, forward strand.
TGGAAGTGATCTTCCCCAAGGGCTGGCTGGATGAAAACCAGCTGACCCAGGCGGACTTCGCCCAGGAAGCGGAATGGCTGACGCGGGTGGGGTTCAGCCTGAACCTGCGCTGAATAGAATCTAAAGCACACCGCAACAGGCGCTAGTATCGACCGGCACCGTTTCTATTCGCCGCAGGCGCCTGCCGGCCAAGCGTATCGTATGGTTGGGTGCGGGTGGCTGGCTTATACGGCTGACCGTTTCCCGGACTACGCTCAAGAAGCGCCCGGATCTTCCCGCCCATTGGTATGCGTGCCTGATCGAGTATTCGATAGACGACAAGCCCCACACCTGTCAGACCTCATTGATTGACGCCAAACGTTACCCTGTCCATCAGGTGGCACGGCATACGGGTTGCGCCGCAAGGCCTAATCGTCCTCTGGTGGCTCAAGCGATGACCAACGCGCTACGGATCTGCCCGCTGAAACACTAGGTACTATTCCTAAGCGGCTGGTAGAACTGCGTACCCAGGCCCAACACTTCATGTTGCCGTCCTCTACGTGCCAATCAGTGGTACATACCTGTCAATTATGACAGTTGTACACGTCTGCGGATTAAGTTCCACTGCGTCTTAGACCTCATGCGTAACAGGTAGTAGCGCAGAGAACCTACATACCGTACCGCTCCAGGGAAGGGTTCACGATGAAATCATCCGTTATGATCATTCTAGGATTTGGCCTCTACGCTACTGGCTTGAGCGTTGCTCATGCAGCTGCATGGGTGCCGTTTTCCGCAACCGCAGGTGCGCAATGCGCACCGGTCGACATCAATAATACCGGCATTACAGCGGGTAATTGCCGACCGGCCAGCACTACCGCCAACAATGTCGCATGGGTAGCCGACGGTGCCGCACACGGTGCTCAGAGCGCACTGACCTCATTGGCGAGCGGGCAACCTTGTAGTGCTTCTGCATTGTCCAATAACGGAAAAGTGATGGGTAACTGTAACGACGCCAGCAACTCTAATTTTGGAGTGGTCTGGACTGCGACATCCCCAGCCGTCGCGCCCATAAAGCTGGATTCGCTACCCGCAACGCTGTTAATACCCCTGCTGCGCCCCAAAGATGTCGCCACCAATGCCGTAGCGATCAACGATCGAGGTGACGTGGCAGGTTCAAGCCTGGATGCCGACAACCAGGGAACCGCAGTATTTTATGCCAATGGCAGCGGCACCCCTGAACGCGTGTCCAATTGGGGGGACAATTGCGCCGTTGCGGATGTTAACTTGCCCACTACTGGCACCCCGCAGCTCGCTCTCAATTGCCCCAACAATGCTGGTAACACCACTGCTCGGGTCGCGGAAAAAAATGGGGTGTCCTATAGCATGACTGATCTGGCACTGCCCACCGGCGCCAGCTATTGCACGGTCACCCGTGCTATTAATGCCTCCAGCTTCGTCGGAACATGCATTTATCCCAACTCGGCAGTGAACGTGACGAAAAGTGCATTCTGGAGCAACAAGACTGCTGCGCCGGCAGTCCTGTCGCTCTCTTCTGGTTCCAAAAACATGGCCCTCGGTATTAACGAGGCCGGCCGAGTGTTGGTCTCCCAATCCACCGTAGATGGCCGAAATCAGTACATGATGTGGCTGCCTTCGCCGTTACCCATCCCGATCATCGCGATCATTCCTTTACCAACTGGTAGCGCATGGGGAGAAGCAGGCGCGATTACCAGTGGTGAAATCGTCGCGCTGAATGTTCTCAATAGTGACCAATACTCACAGGGTTGCACGTGGACGCAATCGGCAGGAACCGTCTGCTTGCTACCGATTAGCGGAGGCAAAAACAGCGAAATTAGAGCCGTTTCCAAAAACGGTGCCTACATGACGGGCATGGTCCTGAACGCCACGCAAACTGCAATCGCTGTTACTACGACGTTACCCTGATAGCAACGATGGTGAGTAAACGAAATCTTTGCACTGCTGGTTGCACTAAAAGGAGTTCACAGATGAAACACACAATGGTAATCACCGGTTTCCTATGCAGCTGGGGCGTTTTCCTGGCTGTTGTGCCAGACGCTGCGCAGGCCAGAGGATTTCACAGCGGCACATTTTACCCAGGCGGCAGTTGGAGCGATGACCCAGGCCCGCGCTTTATAGAAGATTGGTTCGCATCGGAAGAAAAAGAACCAACCCCTGTGAATGCCACTTCTGTTAAAGAAGCCAACGGAACTACCCCCGATTGTCAATATGGATACCGATGGGCACGCGCGCGTCCTGATGACCCCATCACAAAGATTTCTTGCTAAGTCTCACTAACCACCAAGGGCCGAGGGGCTGACGCGCATGGGATTCGGCCTGAACCTGCGCTGAGCCGATCTAAAGAACACCGAAATACAAATGTGGGAGGGGGTAAGCCCCTCCCACATTTTTAGACTTTGCCGGGTTTTAGTTCACCGCAAGAATCGGGCTACCCAACTTCTCCAGCAACGTCGCCTGCGCGCTGCGCGGGTTCTGGTTGCCGGTCGGGGTGTTGCGTACATAACGCCCGTCCGACTGCAGGCTCCAGCTATGGGTGTTGTCAGTGAGGTAGCTTTCCAGCTCCTTCTTGACCCGCATGATCAGCTTCTTGCCTTCCACCGGGAAGCAGGTCTCCACACGCTTATCGAGGTTGCGTTCCATCCAGTCGGCGCTGGAGAGGAACATCTGCTCTTCACCACCGTTGAGGAAGTAGAACACACGGGTGTGCTCCAGGAAGCGGCCGATGATCGAGCGCACGTGGATGTTATGCGACACGCCGACAATACCCGGGCGCAGGCAGCACATGCCACGCACCACCAGATCGATGCGCACGCCCGACTGGCTGGCCTTGTACAGCGCGCGGATGATCTTCGGATCGGTCAGCGAGTTGAACTTGGCGATGATGTGCGCCGGCTTGCCATCGAGGGCAAACTGGGTCTCGCGGGCAATCATGTCGAGCATGCCCTTCTTGAGGGTGAACGGCGCGTGCAGCAGCTTTTTCATGCGCAAGGTCTTGCCCATGCCGATGAGCTGGCTGAACAACTTGCCGACGTCTTCGCACAGTGCGTCGTCGGATGTCAGCAGGCTGTAGTCGGTGTAGAGCTTGGCGTTGCCGGCGTGGTAGTTGCCGGTGCCCAAGTGGGCGTAGCGCACGATCTCCCCGGCCTCGCGGCGCAGGATCAACATCATCTTGGCGTGGGTCTTGAAGCCGACCACGCCGTAGATCACCACCGCACCGGCGGCTTGCAGACGGCTGGCCAGTTGCAGGTTGGACTCTTCGTCAAAGCGCGCACGCAACTCGATCACCGCGGTGACTTCCTTGCCGTTACGCGCAGCATCCACCAACGCATCGACGATTTCCGAGTTGGCGCCACTGCGGTAGAGGGTCTGGCGCACGGCCAGAACATGCGGGTCCTTGGCGGCCTGGCGCAGCAGGTCGACCACTGGGGTGAACGACTCGAAGGGGTGCAGCAATAGAATGTCCTGCTTGCTCACAACACTGAAGATGTTCTCGCTGTTTTGCAGCAGTTTCGGGATCTGTGGCGTGAACGGCTTGTATTGCAGCTCCGGATGGCTGTCCAGGCCGGTAATGCTGAACAGGCGCGTCAGGTTCACCGGGCCGTTGACCTGATACAACTCGGATTCGGCGAGGTTGAACTGCTTGAGCAGGTAGTCCGACAGGTGTTTAGGGCAGGTATCCGCCACTTCCAGACGCACCGCATCGCCATAACGCCGCGAGAACAGCTCGCCACGCAGGGCGCGAGCCAAGTCTTCGACGTCTTCGGAATCCAGTGCCAGGTCGGCGTTACGGGTCAGGCGGAACTGGTAGCAGCCCTTGACCTTCATGCCCTGGAACAGGTCATCGGCGTGGGCGTGGATCATCGACGACAGGAATACATAGTTGTCGCCAGCCCCCCCTACCTCTTCCGGTACCTTGATGATGCGTGGCAACAGACGCGGGGCCGGGATAATCGCCAGACCCGAATCGCGACCGAAGGCATCGATACCTTCAAGCTCGACGATGAAGTTGAGGCTCTTGTTCACCAGCAGTGGGAACGGGTGCGTAGGGTCCAGGCCGATGGGGGTAATGATCGGCGAAATCTCGTCCCGGAAGTAACGGCGCACCCAGGTCTTGATCTTGGCGGTCCAGTGACGACGACGAATGAAGCGGACCTGATGCTTTTCCAGTTCCGGCAGCAGGATGTCGTTGAGGATTGCGTACTGGCGGTCCACATGACCATGTACCAGCTCACTGATGCGCGCCAACGCCTGGTGCGGTTGCAGGCCGTCGGCCCCGGCTTGTTCACGGGCGAAGGTGATCTGCTTCTTGAGGCCGGCAACGCGAATCTCGAAAAACTCATCCAGGTTGCTGGAGAAGATCAGCAGGAATTTCAGCCGCTCCAGCAACGGGTAGGACTCATCCAGCGCCTGCTCCAGCACGCGGATGTTGAATTGCAGTTGTGACAACTCGCGATGGATGTACAGGCTGCTGTCATCCAGGTTGGTGACCACGGCCACCGGTGCCGGCGCAGGTGCTTCGGCAACCACCGCTGGCGGGGCAGGCTCCAGCTCCGGCGGGGTCTGGGAAACTTGTTCAACCACCGGGTGAGCGTCTTTTACGGCAACTTCGGAGAGTCCTTCGGTATTCATCGAGTGTTCCTGTGAGGGCTATTGTTGCTCTCTAAGCAATTGGGCAGCGCGGGCGGCGAAGTAGGTCAGAATGCCATCAGCGCCGGCACGTTTAAAGGCAGTCAGGGATTCGAGGATCACCCCTTCACTCAACCAACCATTCTGGATCGCCGCCATATGCATGGCGTATTCACCGCTGACCTGATAGACAAAGGTCGGCACTTTGAATTCCTCTTTGACCCGATAAAGGATGTCCAGGTACGGCATCCCGGGCTTGACCATCACCATATCGGCGCCTTCGGCCAGGTCGGCCGCCACTTCGTGCAGCGCTTCCTGGCTATTGGCCGGGTCCATCTGGTACGAAGCCTTGTTGGCCTTGCCCAGGTTCAGCGCCGACCCCACCGCATCGCGAAAGGGGCCGTAATAGGCGCTGGCGTATTTGGCCGAGTAGGCCATGATTCGTACATTGACGTGACCGGCCAGCTCAAGGGCTTCGCGAATCGCCTGGATACGCCCGTCCATCATGTCCGACGGCGCAACCACCTGGGCGCCCGCCGCTGCGTGCGACAAAGCCTGCTTGACCAGTGCATCGACGGTGATGTCGTTCTGAACATAACCCTCTTCGTCAAGAATGCCATCCTGGCCGTGCGTGGTGAACGGGTCCAACGCCACGTCAGTGATCACCCCAAGCTCCGGGAAGCGCTCGCGCAGGGCACGGGTGGCGCGCTGCGCGATCCCTTGCGGGTTCCAGGCTTCGGCGGCGTCCAGAGACTTGAGCTGCGGTGGGGTCACCGGAAACAGCGCCAGTGCCGGGATCCCCAGTTCGACCCAACCGGCCGCCTCGATCAGCAACTGATCAATGGTCAAACGCTCCACACCCGGCATCGAGGCGACTGCTTCCCGACGATTTTCACCGTCGAGCACAAAAACCGGCAGGATGAGATCGTTCGTCGTCAGTACATTTTCACGTACCAGGCGGCGAGAAAAATCATCACGACGATTGCGACGCAGACGAGTGGCGGGGAACAGGCGATTGGCAGGGGTAAAGCTCACGACAGACTCCTGAGCCCGCGTTTACGGGCGAGCGTTGCAGTTATAAGCGGCCATTATGACGAAGGAATGACAGTTGTGCTTATCGATGCGACCTGTAGTCGCATTCGTCATTTATGTAGGAATTGTTCACTTCGTGACACATCTCGATACTTTCATGAATCTTCGTGAAGGCGTAGGCTGCGCGTTCATTTCGCCAGCACCCCAGACCATGCTTCAACAATTTCTGCATGACTTCGGCTACTTTGCCCTCTTTCTCGGCACATTTTTCGAAGGCGAGACCATCCTCGTACTCGCAGGCTTCCTGGCGTTTCGTGGCTACATGGATATCAACCTGGTGGTGGTCGTTGCCTTTTTTGGCAGCTATGCCGGCGACCAGCTTTGGTACTACATGGGGCGCAAGCACGGCCGCAAGCTGCTGGCACGCAAGCCGCGCTGGCAGTTGATGGGCGACAAGGCACTGGAGCATATCCGCAAGCACCCGGATATCTGGGTACTGAGCTTTCGCTTTGTCTACGGGTTGCGCACGGTGATGCCCGTGGCGATCGGCCTGTCCGGTTACCCGCCGATGCGCTACCTGATCCTCAACGGTATTGGTGCGGCGATCTGGGCCGCTGCACTGGGGGCTGCGGCCTATCATTTCGGTGCGGTGCTGGAAGGTATGCTCGGCAGCGTCAAGAAGTACGAGCTATGGGTACTGGGCGCCTTGCTGGTGCTGGGTTTTGGCCTGTGGCTGCGACGTCGCTTCAAGAATGCTCGCATCGCCCGCCAAGCGTGTGCCGAGGCCAAGGCGCGACAGGCTGTCGAGCAAGCCTCGGTCGAAACGCCTAAGACGCCAACCGAGTAAAACGGCCTCTGCAACAGTAGAGACCAATCACGCTGAGCAGGCTGTAGCTCGCCAGGCCCAGCCAGGCGAGAGGGCTGGCAGGCCACAAGCCGACCAGCGGCGCCAGCCATACCAACGGCAGGTTCAGCGCCAGGCGCGCCATCTCGGCCTTCAACGCCCATGGGCGATTCTCCAGTGCCACCCCCAACGTAAACAGGCCCAGGGCCATCGCGCCCCAGCCGAGCACCAACGCCGCCGTAGGCAGGCCCTCACCGAAATTCATCAGATAACTGCCAAAGCCCACATAAGCAGCAAATTGCAAGGCGATGTAGACCTGCTGCCGCGCATCCAAAGGCACTTCGAACTTGCGAAACTGGCTCAGGTCCGGCTTGGCTATCGGGTATTTGGCTTTGACGTCCGCCGGGCGCCAGCCGGTGCGCATGAACCAGATGCGCAACTTGTCCCACCAGCTTTCGGTGCGCCGGGCGTCACTCCATAATTGCGCATAAAACTGCAGGTTGGCCCACAACGGGTTCCAACTGGCCAGGGGTGTGGTTACCCCAAAGATCACCGGCTCGTTGTCGTCTTCCTCTTGAAAAGTACCGAACAGCCGGTCCCAAATAATGAACACCCCGCCGTAGTTACGATCCATGTAGAGAGCATTCTGTGCGTGGTGGGCACGATGATTGGACGGCGTCACGAAGAACCACTCAAACCAGCCCAGCTTGGGAACGTGGCGGGTATGGACCCAGAATTGATACAACAGGTTGAGCGAAGCCACGCTGATAAACACCACCAGCGGCACGCCGACCACAGCCAGAGGCAGGTAGAAGATCCAGCTCAGCAGAAAACCGGTGCTGGTCTGGCGCAAGGCGGTGGTGAGGTTGTAGTCCTCGCTCTGGTGATGCACCGAATGCGCGGCCCACAGGATATTGCGCTCATGGCCCATGCGATGCAGCCAGTAATAGCAGAAGTCATAGAACACAAAGGCGAACACCCAGGTCCAGGCACTCTGGGTCGACAGCTCGATGAGCGCCAGGTGCTTGAGGGCGAACGCGTAGGTCAACAGGCCCACGCCCTTGGTCAGCAAACCGGTCGTGGTGGACAGCACACCGGTGCTGAGGCTGTTGATGGCGTCCGCTACTCGGTAGTTGCGTGCACCGCGCCAACGGTCGGCCAGCAGCTCCACAACGATCAGGGCGATAAAAAACGGTACTGCGTAAGGCACAAAGTCCATGGGCTAGTCCGGTCTATTTTTGTTACATCAAGATTAGGTGCAGCGACGTGAGATCCCATTGGCAACAGGTTACAAATTAGTAGACATTTAACGCCATGAATCAGGAGAAATGCCCATGAGCAAAAAGATTGCAGTGATCCTTTCCGGCTGTGGCGTATACGACGGCGCAGAGATCCACGAGAGCGTGATCACCCTGCTGCGCCTGGACCAGCGCGGCGCTCAAGTGGAATGCTTTGCACCCGACATTGCGCAATTGCACGTGATCAACCATCTCACCGGCGAAGAAATGCCCGAGTCGCGCAATGTGCTGGTGGAGTCTGCGCGTATCGCCCGGGGCGCAGTGAAGGATATTGGCCAAGCCAATGCCGCCGACTTCGACGCCCTGATCGTGCCCGGCGGGTTTGGCGCCGCGAAGAACCTGTCGAACTTCGCCGTGGAGGGCGCCAGCTGCAGCGTCAACCCGCAGGTGCTGGAGCTGGCTGAAGCGTTCGCCGAAGCAGGCAAGCCGGTGGGGTTGATCTGCATCTCTCCGGCCCTGGCCGCGAAGATCTACGGCCCTGGCGTGACCTGCACCATCGGTAACGATGCAGACACAGCGGCTGCCCTGGACAAGATGGGCGCCACGCACCACGAATGCACGGTGGAAGATATCGTCGAGGACAAGGCGCGCAAGCTGGTCAGTACGCCGGCGTATATGCTCGGCAAGAACATCAGTGAAGTGGCGTCAGGGATCAACAAGTTGGTGGATCGGGTGCTGGAGTTGACCCACGAGAACGACTGACGGATAGGCACCTGTGGCGAGGGAGCTTGCTCCCTCGCCACAGGTCAGGCTAGGCGCATAAGACGTGTAAGGATTCGGTCCAGGGCATTGGCAAACGCCTGCTTATCCTTCTCGCCATGGGGCGGTGGTCCGCCGCCCATCTGACCTTGCTCACGCAGGTCGGTGAACAGGTTGCGCACCGCCAGGCGCTCACTCATGTTCGCAGGGCTGAACTCCTTGCCTCGCGGATCGAGGGCCGTGACGCCCTTCTTCACCAGCCGATCGGCCAAGGGCACGTCACTGCAAATCACCAGTTCGCCGGGTACGGCGTGCTCAACCAGGTAATCATCGGCCGCGTCGGGGCCACTGGGCACCACGATCAGCTTCACACAGGAAAAGCTCGGCTTGATCTGGCTCTGCCCGGCCACCAGCACCACCTCGAACTGGCGCTTGAGGGCAAACTTCACTACCTGATCCTTGGCCGCCCGAGGGCAGGCGTCGGCGTCGATCCATACCCGCATGCTACGCCGCCGCCCGGCGCTTCTCGGTCAGCCGGCTGCGGCCATACAGCACCACAATCGCCAGGATCGCCACAGCCTGCGCGCCCAACGAATACGCATCGGCATGAATGCCCAGCCAGTCGAAGTCAAAGAACGCCACCGGCCGCGTGCCGAAGATGCCCGCCTCCTGCAAGGCCTTGACACCGTGCCCGGCGAACACCACCGACAGCGCGCACAGCAACGCAGCGTTGATGCCGAAGAACAGCGCCAACGGCAACTTCGCCGAGCCACGCAGGATCACCCAGGCCAGGCCCACCAGCAGCACCAGCGCAGTGGCACCACCGGCCAGCACCGCGTTGTGCCCGGCAGGGCCGGCCTGCAGCCACAGGGTTTCGTAGAACAGGATCACTTCGAACAGCTCGCGATAAACCGAGAAGAACGCCAGCACGGCAAAACCGAAACGGCCGCCGCCGCCCACCAGGCTGCTCTTGATGTAATCCTGCCAGGCCGCCGCGTGACGCCGGTCGTGCATCCACACGCCGAGCCATAGCACCATCACGCTGGCGAACAGCGCCGTGCAGCCTTCGAGCAGTTCTCGCTGAGCCCCGCTGACGTCAATCACATACGCCGCCAAGGCCCACGTAGCCAAGCCTGCCAACAGCGCCAGGCCCCAACCGACGTTGACGCTGCGAACCGCCGACTGCTGGCCGGTGTTACGCAGGAAGGCGAGGATCGCCGCTAGCACCAGAATCGCTTCCAGGCCTTCGCGCAACAGGATCAGCAGGCCAGAGATATAGCTCAATGACCAGCTCAGGCCATCGCCGCCCAGCAAGCCGGCGGATTCAGTGAGTTTGCCTTTGGCAACGTCCAGACGCTGCTGCACCTGCTCCATAGGCAAACCATCCTGCAACGATTGCCGATAGGCCATCAGGGCCTTCTCGGTGTCTTTGCGCACATTGGCGTCGACGTTATCCAGGGAGCTTTCCACCAGCTCGAAGCCTTCCAGGTAGGCAGCGACGGACAAATCATAGGCCTGCTCGTGGTCGCCGTTGCGGAAAGCCGCGAGGCTCTTGTCCAGCGTGGCGGCCGTGTAGTCGAGCAACTGCGCGGGACCACGTTGAACCTGTGGCGGCTGAGCACGCTGGGCGCGGAACGTCGCCGCAGCGCCAGGGCCGTCAGCGGCGAGCACTTCATTGGGGGTCTGGCGCGCCAGGTCGGCGAGGTTGAACGCCTGCTCGCTTTTGGCGGCAGCCGGGTCGGCGGTGAAACCGGCGATATAGGTCGCCAGGTCCCAGCGCTGGCGATCGTCCAGTTGGTCAGCGAACGACGGCATATCAGTGCCTTCGACACCCAGGCCGAGGGTGTTGTAGATCGCATACAGGCTCAAGCGATCCAGGCGCGTGGCGTCACGCAGATTAGCGGGGGGCGGCGTCATGCCCATGCCAGCCGGACCATCACCGGCGCCGACAGTGCCGTGGCACACCGAACAATGCTGGGCATAAAGCGGCGCGCCGCGTGTCGGGTCCGGCGTGATGGCCGGTGCTTGGCTAACTTCATACGCCACGGCCAGCTTGGCGCCCAACTGACGAGCCTGGCGGGCCACGCTCGCGCCGTCCTGATGGGCGGTGACCGCCGCCAGCAATTCATTAACGCCGCTTATCAACTCAGCGCGCTCGGGTTTGTCGGGCAGATCAGCCACCAAACCCTGCAGCACTCCGAGAAACTCCACCTGCTCGCGGTATTCCGAGTCGTCTACCACCTTGCCTGCCTCTACCGTAGGCGGGTAGTCGGCGCCGATGTAATCCAGCAAATGCAGGGCCTGTGGCGCGCCTTCGGCGGTCGCGGCCAAGAGATTGAAGCTGCACGACATCAGCGCCGGCAACAGCAGCCACGCAAGAAAGCGGAAAGGGGCAGTCATGAATGAATCTCAAGTGGAAATACGAAGTAACACTATTGTTGAGCTTTAATGAATTCGACTCAAGGTGTTATTTCATATCACCCCTAAATCCAATGTGGGAGGGAGCTTGCCCCTTCCACATTTCGATTCGGTTTCGGCAATTACGCAGTAGCGCGATGCAGGCTGGCGAGGAAGCCGGCAGCGCCAACAAACAAGCCGGCGAATGTGCGGTTTACGCGTTTCTGTTGTTTAGGCGTACGCAACAGACGCAAGACTTTCGACGCCAACCCCGTGTAACCCGCCATCACGATCATATCGACGCTGATCATGGTCGCACCGAGGATCAGGTACTGAATCAACAGCGGCGCCTGCGGGTTCACGAATTGCGGCAACACCGCCAGCATGAACACCAGGGCCTTAGGGTTGCTGGCGTTGACCAAAAAGCCGCGGAACATCATCGCCATCGGCTTCCCGATCGGGCGCACGGCGGCGTCATCGGTCATGTCCATGGGCAGGGCGCGCCATTGCTTGATGGCCAGGTACACCAGGTAGGCCACGCCAAACCATTTGATCGCATAGAACGCGGTAGACGACGCCGCCAGAATGGCCCCCAGGCCACCCGCGACCACGGCAATCTGCATCGCCAGGCCCAGTTGCAGGCCAATGGCGTTCCAGTAGCCACGGACAAAACCGTATTGCAGGCCGCTGGACATCGAGGCGATGGCACCGGCGCCAGGAGAAAGGGAGATGATCCAACTGGCCAGGAAAAAGGCCAGCCATGTGTCGAGAGCCATTGCGCACCTCAGAAGGGAGTCAGCGATTGTGCCTTTAAGCTAACTCTACCGACCGAAGGCTGGCTATAGATTTTTACAAGATGTAAACGCTAGCGGTCGCCCGGAAATACATGGGTGCCAGGCCAACGGCGCACCGAGCGCTGAAAGAACAAGCTGTTAGGCACTTGCACCATCGCGCTGCTGGTCCCGGCTTCTTCTACTTCGATCAATGTGGTGTAAAGCAGGTTGATCGCCACGACCCTGCCCTTCACGCCGGGTTTGTCGACGGTGTCCACCAGCTCGACAATATCCCCAAGGCGGAACGGCCCGACGGTGAAGATCAGAATTGCGCACAACAGGTTGGACAGCACCGACCACATGGCGAAGAACGCCACTGCCGCTACCGCGACAAACCCTGACAGCGCCGTCCACAACACCGTGGCAGACACCCCCAGGCGCCCCAGCACAAAGATCAGCGCACTGCCCATGATCAGCCAGCGCAAGCCGCCGCGCAGGGGCATCAGCAGTTGCGGCGGGAACGGGTAACGCTCACCCAGGCGCGTCAGGCCCTTGGCGACGAAGCGCTGGGCCAGGTAGCCGGCCAGCAGGATCAGCAGGATTTGCACGCCGATCCATACGGGCTCGACCCATTGCGCCGGTACCGGCAGTTGCAACGCTTCCATCAGGACAGCGCCTCCAGCTCCGCTTGCAAGGTTTCGAGCAGTTCGAGGGCCTCCATCCAGGTTTCCTCCAATTGCCCTTCGCGCACCTTGAGCTTGGCCTGTTCGGCCAGCAGGTCACGCAGCTCATCCTTGCGCGCCGCCTCGTACACGGAGCTATCACCCAGGCTGGTTTCGATCTTGGCCAGGCGCTCGTGCACCTTGCCCAGCTCGGCTTCCAGCTTGTCGGCCTCACGCTTGTGCGGCGCCAGCTGCTGGCGCAGCGCGGCGGCGGCCTGGCGCTGGGCTTTCTTGTCGGTCTTGTCCGGGTTGACCGGGGTGTTGCTGGCCGGCGCATTGCGCAGGCGGTAATCGGTCAGCCAGCGTGCGTAGTCGTCCAGGTCGCCGTCGAATTCTTCGACCTTGCCGTCGGCCACCAGCAGGAAGTTGTCGGTGGTGCTCTTGAGCAGGTGGCGATCGTGAGACACCACCAGTACCGCACCGCTGAACTCCTGCAGGGCCATGGTCAGTGCCAGGCGCATTTCCAGGTCCAGGTGGTTGGTCGGTTCGTCGAGCAGCAGCAGGTTCGGACGGTCCCAGGCGATCAGGGCCAGGGCCAGGCGGGCTTTTTCACCACCGGAGAAATTCAGCACCGGCTCGTCGATGCGTGCGCCACGGAAGTCGAAACCGCCGAGGAAATCGCGCAAGGTCTGCTCGCGCTCGGTGGGCGCCAGGCGTTGCAGGTGCAACAGCGGGCTGGCCTTGGCATCGAGCGAATCCAGTTGGTGCTGGGCGAAGTAGCCCACCACCGTGTTCTCGCCACGGGTCAGGCGGCCAGCCAGTGGCTCAAGCTCACCCGACAGGTTCTTGATCAGCGTCGACTTGCCCGCGCCGTTGGGGCCGAGCAAGCCAATGCGTGCACCCGGCGTGAGCTGCAACTTGACCTTCTCCAGGATGGTCTTGTCGCCGTAGCCCAAGCGAGCGTCCGACAGATCGAGCAGGGGGCTTGAAATCTTCACCGACTCACGGAACACGAAATCGAACGGCGAATCGACGTGGGCCGCCGACAGTTCTTCCATGCGCTCCAGCGCCTTGATGCGGCTCTGGGCCTGGCGGGCCTTGGTGGCCTGGGCCTTGAAGCGGGCGATGTAGCTTTCCATGTGCGCACGTTGCGCCTGTTGCTTTTCAAAGGCCTGTTGCTGCTGGGCCAGGCGTTCGGCGCGCGCGCGTTCAAACGCGGTATAGCCGCCACGGTAGAGGGTGATTTTCTTCTGTTCGACGTGGGCGATGTTGTCGACCACGGCGTCGAGGAAATCCCGGTCGTGGGAAATCAGCAGCAAGGTGCCCTGGTAACTTTTGAGGAAGTCTTCCAGCCACAGGATCGCATCGAGGTCCAGGTGGTTGGTCGGCTCGTCGAGCAGCAACAGGTCCGAGGGGCACATCAGTGCCTGGGCCAGGTTCAGGCGCATGCGCCAGCCGCCGGAGAAGTCGGCGACCGGGCGGTCCATCTGTTCGTTGGTAAAGCCAAGGCCAGCGAGCATTTTGCGGGCACGGGCGTCGGCGGTGTAGCCGTCGGCACTGTCCAGCTCGGCGTGCAGGCGGGCCTGGGCGGCACCGTCCTGGGCTTTTTCGGCTTCGGCGAGGTCGTGTTGCACCTGGCGCAGGCGCAGGTCGCCATCGAGCACGTAGTCGATCGCGATGCGGTCCAGGGTGTCGATCTCCTGGCGCATATGGGCGATGCGCCAGTCGGCCGGCAGCAGGCAGTCCCCGGAATCCGGGGTCAGCTCACCGAGCAGCAAGGCGAACAACGTGGATTTGCCGGCGCCATTGGCACCGATCAGGCCGGCTTTGTGACCGGCGTGCAGGGTCAGCTCGGCGTCTTCGAGAAGACGTTGCGGGCCACGCTGTAATGTTAGGCTTTGAAGTCGGATCATAATGGCGGCGGAGTCTACCAGCTTCGTTGGCCGCTGGCTTGGGTGTGAATATGTGCGCTGACCTGTGGAGCTTTGCCCTTTCTACCTACGCTCGCCCGGGTGTAGAGGCCGCTTGCCTGCGTTTGCAGGAACAAGGCGCGGATGTGTGCCTGCTGCTGTGTGGTGCCTGGCTGGAGCGGCGCGGTGTGGCACATACACCTGAGCGGGTGCAGGCGCTGCAACAGCTTGCCCGTCCGTGGCGGGTGCAGGTTGTCGAACCGTTGCGATACCTGCGCGTGCAATGGCGAGCCCTGGCGCAGCAGGATACGCAGCTGGCATCGTTGCGCGAGCGGGTCAAAGCCCTGGAGCTGGAGGCTGAACGAACACTGCTGGCGCGCCTGGAAACCTTGGCGCAGGCATGGCCGATCAATGAGGTGGTGGGTCAGTACGAATGGCTTGAAGGCCTGGCGACCGAAGCCGCCAACCTTGACCACGACGCGCTGCAGGCGCTGCGCGTCGCGGCCACAGACGCTTAGGAAGCGCTGGCTGGGGTGGTGCTTGGCGCTACCGGTGCAGGCGTGGTGCTGGCCGATGCGGTTGGAGCGGTGGATGCTGCCGGTGCCGCTGGAGTGGCTGGCTTGGCGACTGCTGGTTTGGCAGCAGCAGGTTTAGCGGCTGGCTTGGCTGCTGGTTTCGCGGCAGCAGGTTTGGCGGCTGGCTTGGCTGCTGGTTTGACGGCAGCAGGTTTGGCGGCTGGCTTGGCTGCTGGTTTCGCGGCTGCAGGTTTAGCGGCTGGCTTGGCTGCTGGTTTCGCGGCTGCAGTTTTAGCGGCTGGCTTGGCTGCTGGTTTGGCAGCTGCAGTTTTAGCGGCTGGCTTGGCTGCCGGTTTCGCGGCTGCAGTTTTAGCGGCTGGCTTGGCTGCCGGTTTCGCGGCTGCAGTTTTAGCGGCTGGCTTGGCTGCCGGTTTGGCAGCAGCGGTTTTGGCAGCGGGCTTGGCTGCAACTTTTGCGGGTGTACGAGCCCCCAGCGCTTTAGCTACGGCTTCCTTCACACGACCAACGCCTTGGGCCAGCTTCAGGCTTTCTTGAGCGTCTTTTTTGAGTTGGGAAATGTAGCTGCGGGTTTCAGCTTGACGATCCTTGAGGGCATCCAGCAGGTCCTCAAGTTCTTTGACTGCGCCCTTGGCTTTGGCTTGCGCCTTGGACTTGCCGGCAGTAGCGGCGTCTTGCAGTTTGGTACGGGACTTGTGCAGCTTTTCTTGCGCTTTACCGCGTTGTTTTTCCAGTTTGGCGAGCAGTTTTTCTGCATCGGCCAACGCCTGGGAACATGCGCTTTCCAGATGTTCGAGCAGGCTGCCCGAAAGTTGTTGGAGCAAGTGCAACGGGGTATTTACAGGCTTCTGTTTGGCCGACATGGTTTACCTCCTGGCTGACGTGGGTGCGGCTCATACTAGCCCTCTGCTCTTACCGCCGCTAGCGCATGTTGACAGTATCGTTGGGCTTGCGTTGCACGGCACGAAAATTCTTATCGATATAACGCAAATGCTCACCAGTTTTTACGCACTCACACTGGCATAATCCGTCGCACTTTCGGCTGGAGAACGCCCATGTCGCGTTACCTTTTTTTAGTGTTGAGCGTGGTGCTTTCAGTGGCCAATGCGAGCGAGAAATCCCCGTCCAAAGATGACCACGACCTGGCCTACAGCCTAGGCGCAAGCCTGGGTGAACGCCTGCGCCAGGAGATGCCGGGCCTGCCGATGGAGGCGCTGATCGACGGACTCAAACAGGCCTACCAAGGCAAGCCACTGGCCCTGGACGACACCCGCATCGAACAGATCCTCGCCCAGCGCGAAGCGCAAAACGCGCCAGACAATCGGGCGCCACAAAGTGAACAGGCACTCGCGGCCGAGCAACAATTTTTGGCCAGCGAGAAATCCAAAACTGGTGTGCGCGAATTGGCAGACGGCATCCTACTGACCGAACTGACCCCCGGCAGCGGGAAAAAACCGGCGGCCGATGATCGCGTGCAAGTGAATTACGTGGGGCGATTACCCGACGGGACCGTCTTCGACAAGAGCACGCAGCCGCAGTGGTTTCGTCTGGACAGTGTGATCAGCGGCTGGCGCAGTGCGTTGCAACAGATGCCGGTGGGCGCGAAATGGCGCCTGGTGATTCCATCCAACCAAGCCTATGGCGCTGATGGTGCCGGCGAGTTGATCCCGCCTTATACGCCACTGGTATTCGAGATCGAGTTGCTCGCCGCGGGCACCTGAGCCCAAACGAAAAACGGTGCGCAATGCGCACCGTTTTTTTGTGTTGCGGCGAGTCAGGCCTTGGCCGTCAACTCTTCCTTGTGAGCGTTGTGCAGCACTTCGATCAGGCAGTCTTCCAGCTCGAAACGCTCGTGAAGCAAACCGCCCAGCTCTTTGAATTTTTCTGCAACACACTTACCGGCATCACACAGGTCGTTGAAGGCCAGCAGCTTCTCGGTGATGACGTCGATGCGCGGGTAAATCGTCTCGGCCAAGTCCAGGCCACGTTGATCGTCGAAGGCCTCGGCCTCCTTGGTCAACTGCTCGTAGACACCGAAGTGCCCCGCCGAGACGTAATCCACCAAGAGGCCGCAGAATTCCTGCAATGGCTTGCGGTTCTCGCTTAGCGCTTCGGGCTTGGCACCGAGAGCATCAAAGGCCCGAACCAGTTCGTGGCGTGCCTTCAGCCAGCTGTCGATCAGCTTGTGCACCCCACCCCAACGTTCCTGAGCATTCTGACAACTTTCCAGCATGATGATCTCTCTTCCCTATAGGGGCGCTGCTGCTCTGTACCTGCGCAACACTTGAAGGATTAAGCAGCAGTCGAACAAAGCCGCGTCTGACAAATGGTTTGGATACGCGTGCGGGCCAGATTATGCCCGCAGGACTATGGCTTCAAGGTACGCAGGAGAGAATGTTCATACAAGTGTTTAATCCCCTCCTACAACGCGCGTCCCGTTTTCATGACGTTGTGATGCGCAAATGCTTACTGAACAACAGCCGCGAGCATTGCATGACACCCAGGATCAACATCGCCACAAAGAACAACAGGCTCCACTCCGGCAGGCTCAGGTCAAATAGCGTCCAGTTGATTTCAACGCAATCGACAGTCCCGTTGAACACTGACCGCGCCGCCTGCCAGAACGACAGGTTTTCGATCATGTAGTGCAGGCTGGGCCAGCAATCCCGGCCCGCACCTGACGGAATATTCTGCAATAGCACTTGGCGCCCGGCAGTGATGGCACCCAATAATGCACACACGGTGCTCGCCAGCCCATACAGGCAAAGGCCGGAACGCCCGGGATTATGAAGGGCGGCCATCAGGTTGATCAGCGCAAAAGTGGCCAGAAGCAGACGTTGTACCTGGCACAGAAAGCAAGGCTGTAGCAACGCGCCGTATTCCAGATAGAAGGACGCGCCCAACGTCAGCGCACCCGCCATGAACGCCAGCAAAAACAAGGAGCGTAAAGGGGCCAAAGACATTGTTTATCCGCACTGCAAGAGATAGGTCGCTACGGTAGAGGAAAGGCCCGACCCCTTTCAAGACGCCCCGGAGCAGACAATTCCGCGAAGAAGCAAGGACATTCCGCCAAGGCATGGCGGAAATCCAGTTACAACAAGTAGGAATTAGTCATCACGTCAGTTATACCGAGTGTTTATTGGGGTTTTAAGGATCGGGTGTCGGATAGATCCGAGCCAATCCATTCACCCTTTCCTACTTCAAATACGCGCGGGTACTGGCAGAGGCGAGGACAACAGACGATTGTCGAGCAGCCCCAGACCTTCCTGAAACAGCTGGTTGCTGCGCTCGGTGTCGCCCAGTTGGGCCAGTAGGCGGGCCAATTCGGCACAGGCTTCGGGGTTGCGCTGAACTTGCAGGCTGCTTTCCAGATAGTCCCGCGCCTTGCCCCACAGGCTGTTTTGCAGGCACAGACGGCCAAGCGTCAGCAGCAAGCTGGCATCGCCCGGATGGTCCTTGAGCCAGCCTTCGGCAAACTTCAACTGGCGCGCCGGGTCACTGCCACGCAACAGGCCATACAGCCGAATCAGATGGCTGTCATAGTCGCGCTTGAGGGCACCACGCAGCACTTCCTCGGCCTTTGCATCCGCGCCTAGCCGACGCAACTGGTCGACATAGGCCAGCACCAATTGTGGCTGCTGGCGCTGGGCCGAAGTCAGTTGCTCCCAGGCACGCTCCAGAGACTGCAAGCCCGCCTCGCCCTGCTCCTCACGCTGGGCAGCCAGGCTCAGGTTTTCGCCCCAGGCACGACGTTCCAGCTCGGCCAGCTCACTGGCGGGCAAGACTTTGTCCTTGCGCAGCTCAGGCAGCAGGCGAATCACCGACGACCAATCGCCACGCTGCTGATGCAGGCGCTGTAGCTGCCTGAGTACCTGCGCGTTATGCGGGTGACGCTCGTGCATCGCCTGAAGCGTAACCAGGGCGCCTTCAGTATCGCCGCGGTCCATCTGCAGTTGCGCATGGCTCAGGGCTACGGCCAATTCCGCCTGGGGCTGGCGCTCCAGGGCGCGCTCCAGCAAGCCGTCGGATTCCTCATAGCGGCCCTGCTCATTGGCCGCACGGGCAGCACCGATGTAATAGAGCAGCGGCTGACGCTCTGCTTCGGCAGCACGGTGCAAGTGGCGCTCGGCACTGGCCCAGCGGCCCTCGGCAAGGTCCATCTGGCCTTGCTCGATCGCGATCTGCACACGGCGGCTGCGGTTGCGTCGCGACCATGGATTGACCACGCCACCGGAGGTGGTGATCAGGCTCAGCAACACACGAACCAGGTAGATCGCCAGGCCGATGGCAAACACCGCCACCAGGGTAGCCCACAGGCTTGACTCGTAATGCAGCAAATGCGGATAGGTAATCAGCACGTAGCCGGTGTGTTTCGAAATACCCACGGCCAGTGCGAGGGCGACTGCAATCGCCAGCACCAGGATCACATAGAAACGCTTCATCAGCTCTACTCCTGGGTCGCCGGTTTGCCGGCCGCGGCCTTGGCTTCGTCGGCAGACAGATGACGACGTTCAAGGTAAGCCTGCACGGCGGCCAGGCTCGCAGCCAGGTCCGGCGTCACCACCGACACGGCCTTGGGCTCAAGTTCAGCGATACGCGCCAGCATCGCCTTGCTCTGCGGGTTGTCCTGATTGAAGTTGTCTTGCAATACGCTGCGCGCTTCGCCCAGCGAGCGGCTGTATACCGCCGACTCGCCGTTGAGCGCGGCCCACTGCGCCTGCTCCAGCGCCAGGCTCAAGGCCAGGCGCACTTGGTTCAAACCCTGGCCTGCCAACAATGGCCGGATATTGTCATCCGGGTTGAAGTCGATGCGGAAATAGCGGGAAATCTGTTCCCACCACTGGCTCAACTGGTTCTGCGTATCGCTGGTGGGGCGCCCTTGGGAAGCAGGTTCCGTAAGCTGATACTCCGGGGCAATCGCCGCCAGTTGCACGACCTGGTCACGCAAGGCCGCCAGTTGCAGGTACAGGCCGGTGCGGTCTGGTTGCTCAGTGCTGCGCAATGCGGCAAGGCTCTTGGCCAGTTGCTCACGGGCGGTGAAAGCCCCTGGGTCGCTCTGCTCGCGAAGAATCTCGTCGGCGCCCTGGACCAGCGACTGCGCACTGTTGATGTCTTGCAAGGCAGACAAACGCAAACTGGCCAGACGGATCAGATGCTCCGCCTCGGCCAGGCGCCAATCCTTGCGGCTGGCGCCCAACACCGTTTCGAGGCGCTGGCTCAGGCGTTGCTGATCGCCCTGCAACTGGGCAACCAGGCGGCGGCGCTCTTCCAGCTCGTCCGCACCCGGCAATTGCGCCAGACGGGCGGCCAACTGTTGCTGGCTTTGCTTGAGGCTCTGGGATTGGTCATCCAGGGTCTGCACTTGGCTCAATTGATGTTGGCTGCTGGCTTGAAGGGCGCGGACCTGCCAGATCCCCCAGCCGCCAGCAGCTACGCCAGCAGCCCCTAGCAGCAAGGCGACGACCGCCAGGCCATTGCCACGGCGCGGCGCGGTGACCGGTGTCTCGACCGGCGCATCAAGCGCGGGCTGAGCTTCATCTTTAGGCAAGGCTGTTTCGCTCACGTATCCGTCCTTTGCGTATCAGAGAGTGGGAACGGGATAGCTCCCCAACGCCACTAACAAAGCCGCGGCACTCGCGCCGCGACAATCCACAACTTTTTTTGCGCCAGCGGCCCGCGCCATCTCATAGACGCGCGGGCTGGGCACGAACAACGGCAGCTGTGCCACCTGTGGCCAATCGGTGCCCGCCAGGGCTTGCAGGTGTAAAAAACCCTGCCCACTGCTGACCACCAGGCCGTTCAAGCGTTCCAACCGGATGCGTTGCATCAGCGCACCCGTCTCGTAGACCGGGAGAAAACGCCGATACAATTCCAGATAGTCGACACTAGCACCTTGCTCGCGCAAACGCTCTGCCAGCAACTCGCGGCCGCCCTCGCCACGCAGGATCAGCACCTTGGCGCCCGGCTGTGCGATAGCCTCGCGCAATGCAGGCAATTGAAGCAAGGCCTCGCTGTCATCGCCAGTGGCGGGATAATGAACGTCGAGGCCATGACCGGCGAGGATCTGCGCCGTCGCCGCACCGACGCTGAACCACGGCATTGGCGGCACGGCATTCCCCAACCGTTGCAGCGCCAGGCGCGCGGCCGGCTTGCTCACAACAATGACCGCGCAATAACGCTGCAACGCGTCAAACACCGCTTGTTGCTCAGCCGTGACCGCTAACGCTTGCGTCTCCAGCAACGGCAGACAGCTACTGTATATACCGGCCTGGGACAATAAAGCCGCCAGGGCTGTCGACTCCTCGGCAGGCCGCGTCAGCAGCACTCGCCAGTCGGTCACTGCGGACCGGCCTCGCCATAGACTTTTTGCAAAATGGCACCGGCGCCTTTGTCCAGCAATTCCTCGGCAACCTGAATCCCCAAGGCCGTGGCATCTCGTTGCGGCCCACGCACCTGGGCGGTCAGCAGGGTACCGCCATCCGGATCCCCCACCAGGCCACGCAGCCACAGGTTCTCACCTTCGAGTACGGCATAGCAGGCGATGGGGACTTGGCAGCCGCCATTGAGGTGTTTGTTCAGGGCGCGCTCGGCGGTCACACGAACTTCGGTATCGGCGTGATCGAGGGGCTTGAGCAGTGCGTGGATTTCGCTGTCGACGGTCCGACATTCGATGCCGACTGCGCCCTGACCGCCGGCGGGCAGGCTATCTTCGACACTGATGGCCGATGTGATGCGATCTTCGAAGCCCAAGCGGATCAAGCCGGCGGCGGCAAGAATGATCGCGTCATATTCGCCGGCATCCAGCTTGGCCAGGCGCGTATTGACGTTGCCGCGCAAAAAGCGAATCTGCAAGTCGGGCCGACGTGTCAACAACTGAGCCTGGCGACGCAGGCTGGAGGTGCCGACGATGCTGCCCAGCGGCAAGTCATCCAGGGACGCGTAGGTATTGGAAACAAAGGCATCACGCGGATCTTCGCGCTCGCAGATGCAAAAAAGGCCCAGGCCTTCAGGGAAGTCCATGGGCACGTCTTTCATCGAATGCACAGCGATGTCGGCTTCGTTTTCCAGCAGCGCAGTTTCCAGCTCCTTGACGAAAAGACCCTTGCCGCCGATTTTCGACAGGGGTGAGTCCAGCAGCTTGTCGCCGCGACTGACCATGGGCACCAGGGATACCTTGAGGCCCGGATGAGCCTGCTCAAGGCGTGCTTTGACGTATTCGGCCTGCCACAAGGCCAGGGCGCTTTTACGGGTGGCGATGCGGATTTCGCGAGAGGACATGGATCAATCCGTACTGAATAGATACGGCGGATAATAACAGCTCAGGCAAATACGCTTTGATTTGAATCAGCAAGTGCGGGGCCTCCCTGGCCACATCGCACCGGGATAAGGAAGGCAGACCGCGCTCCAGCCCTCGGGCTAAAGCTGCTGCATCATCTTGCGCACGCCGGCGACATGGCGTCGACTGACGATCAGCGCATCGCCATTGAGCCCCTTCAGGAAGAGCTGAAAGTGCCCCAGGGGTGTGCGCTGCAAGCGCTCGATACGCTCGCGGGCTACCAGCGCGTTGCGATGGATACGCACAAAGCGATCGCCGAATTCATCCTCAAGGGCCTTGAGCGGCTCATCCAGCAGCACTTCGCCGGCTTCGTGGCGCAGGGTCACGTACTTGTGATCGGCAATAAAGTAGACCACCTGGTTGAGCGGGATCAGCTCGATGCCTTTGCGGGTGCGCGCACTGATGTGGCTACGTGGCCCGTTACCACTTTGGGCCGCAGGCTGGGTCAGTGCGGCAAGTTGGGTACGGCTGGGACGCTCGGCTTTTTTCAAGGCTTTGAGCAAGGCCTCGGCAGTGACCGGCTTGACGAGAAAACTGACACCGCTGTCTTCCAGCGTCTGTGCAGAGAACTCTTCCTGGGCCGCGCACAACACCACGGCAGGTGGCGATTCGCGCTCGCTCAGGCGGGCAGCGACTTGCAGGCCATCAAAGCCCGGCATACGGATATCGAGCAGCACCACGTCCGGCTTGAGGCTGTCGATCAGCGTCAATGCCTCCTCACCGCTGGTGGCACTCGGTTCAAGGACTGTATAACCCTCGAGTTCACTGACAAGACGGCTCAGTCGCTCGCGGGCTTGGGGTTCGTCATCAACGATCAGGACATTCATATTGCGCTGGATTCCTGCGTGAGTCTCGCACAAGGATAGCGTAGACAGGTGCGGTGACTTGCGTCACAGCGATCCACGCTAAGACTAGCGCGAGCGGCAAAAAGTGCCCTGAGAGCGGCACCCAAATTTACCCGGACCTGTTCAATAGCGCCCAAGACCTGCTGCCTTCGGGCATCGTCGTAGGGTTCACTGATACACAATCCGAATACCCCCCTGTTTAATGGATAGTCTGGTTATGACCGCATCACCAGGCTTTGGTGCATTCACACACTAGCAGTCCAACTGTAGACGCTCACTGAGACGATATTGCTCAATCGTCAAATATCGTTTCAATAAGTACGTATCTCCAGTCTCGTCCCGGATGCGTTCGGCGGCAAGGCACTTAGCCATCTACGACACAAATAAAATTGCCGATCACCCGCGGCACCGCCTTCACGGGCAACCCTGTTATTATCGCCGGTACACCTTCATGCCTCTTTCAAGCAGATCACGAGCGAATCCATGAGCACCGACAAGACCAACCAGTCCTGGGGCGGCCGCTTCAGTGAACCCGTCGACGCCTTCGTCGCGCGCTTCACCGCCTCCGTCACCTTCGACCAGCGCCTGTACCGCCACGACATCATGGGCTCCATCGCCCATGCCACGATGCTGGCCAAGGTCGGCGTGCTGACCGACGCCGAGCGTGACAGCATCATCGACGGCCTGACCACCATCCGCGGTGAAATCGAGGCAGGCACGTTCGACTGGCGCGTCGATCTGGAAGACGTGCACATGAACATCGAGGCACGCCTGACCGATCGCATCGGCGTGACCGGCAAGAAACTGCACACCGGCCGCAGCCGTAACGATCAGGTAGCCACCGATATTCGCCTGTGGCTGCGCGATGAAATCGACCTGATCCTGGCCGAAATCACCCGCCTGCAAAAAGGTTTGCTGGAGCAGGCCGAGCGTGAATCGGACACCATCATGCCCGGCTTCACTCACTTGCAGACCGCACAGCCAGTGACCTTCGGCCACCATCTGCTGGCCTGGTTCGAAATGCTCAGTCGCGATTACGAGCGCCTGGTCGATTGCCGCAAGCGCGCCAACCGTATGCCGTTGGGCAGCGCTGCGCTGGCCGGCACCACCTACCCGATCGACCGCGAGTACACCGCGCAACTGCTGGGTTTTGACGCCGTGGGCGGCAACTCCCTGGACGGCGTTTCGGACCGCGACTTCGCCATCGAATTCTGTGCCGCCGCCAGTATCGCGATGATGCACCTGTCGCGTTTCTCCGAAGAACTGGTGCTATGGACCAGTGCCCAATTCCAGTTCATCGACCTGCCGGACCGCTTCTGCACCGGCAGCTCGATCATGCCGCAAAAGAAAAACCCTGACGTGCCTGAGTTGGTGCGCGGCAAGAGCGGCCGTGTATTCGGCGCGCTGATGGGCCTGTTGACCCTGATGAAAGGCCAACCACTGGCCTACAACAAGGACAACCAGGAAGACAAGGAACCGCTGTTCGACGCCGCGGACACCCTGCGTGATTCGCTGCGCGCCTTTGCCGACATGATCCCCGCGATCAAGCCCAAACACGCGATCATGCGCGAAGCAGCCCTGCGGGGTTTCTCCACGGCAACCGACCTGGCGGACTACCTGGTGCGCCGTGGCCTGCCGTTCCGTGACTGCCACGAAATCGTCGGCCACGCGGTGAAATACGGGGTGGACACCGGCAAGGACCTGGCGGAAATGAGCCTGGAAGAACTGCGCCAGTTCAGCGACCAGATCGAACAGGATGTGTTTGCCGTGCTGACCCTGGAAGGCTCGGTAAATGCCCGCAACCATGTGGGCGGCACTGCGCCGGCCCAGGTCAAGGCAGCGGTCGTGCGCGGCAAAGAATTGCTCGCCAGCCGCTAAAACTGTGGGAGGGGGCTTTCTCCCGATGGCGGTGGGTCAGCTAAGATTTTCTTACCTGATACACCACCATCGGGAGCAAGCCCCCTCCCTCATTTGCTCACCTTTTGGCCGCAATCATCGCCATGAATGCAGGCATCGCCGCCTGCCTGTCCGCCTCGACCTTCTGCGCGTTGGGCATTTCATTCAGGCGCCCCAACAAGGCCTTCACCTGCGGCAACTGCGCCAGCAGGTCCAGCCCGAACAGCTTCTCGCCCACGCCGCACGCCAGGTTCAGGCTGTACATGAAATACAAATCCGCAATGGTGAAGTTCTCCCCAGCCACATAAGGCGCGAACTTACCGTGCCGACCTAACGTACCGATCCCAAGCAGCAGCTCGGCCCTGGATTTCTCCTTGATCGCCTCCGGCACCGTCATGCCGAAAAAAGCCTCGGCGAAACACGCTCGCGCAGGCAGTTCGATGTAGAGCTCGATTTCACGGCACAGCGCCAGCACCTGAGCCCGTTGAAAAGGGTCGGCCGGCAGCAATGAAGGGCCTTCCTGAGTGTGTTCGATGTACTCCAGAATCACGCTGGTTTCATTGATAAACCCTTGCTTGACGCCCAGCACCGGCACTTTGCCTCGCGGGCTCACCGCCAAGGCTTCGGGGGTCTGGCCTGCATAGAAAGGCACCTCCTCGAAAGCCAGCCCCTTCTCCAGAAGTGCAAGCTTGACCATGTTGTAGTAGTTACTGACTGAAAATCCGTAGAGCTTGAGCATTGCAGATGCCTCCAGGCCGGGTGTGGGGTTGGCTGCAAGAGTTATAGTTCCAGGCGCCCGGCCTGACCAGCAGCATCACCTGCCTGAATGGCGGTAGACTGGCACCCTTTCCTTGAGGAGCCTGCCATGAGCGAGCCGACCGATATTGATAACGACGAAGAAGAGTTCACCGAAAGCACGCTGACCCAGGCCATCGAAAACCAGATCGAAAGCGACAACCCGCCTGCCGCCAAGGCCACCTTCAATAAACTGACCCTGGTAGGTTACGAGCGCGAAGACATTTTGAACCTCATGGCCCATGTGCTGGCCGTTGAGATAGACAAGATGCTCGAAGAAGACCGTGCCTTCGATACCCAATGGTATGAAACGGCGCTGCGAGCACTTCCTGAGCTACCGCCTGAAAACAACTGAAACCAACCTTGGCGTGGCCGGGAAGCCCGCTTCCTCGCCACAAATCTGCGCCATATCAATACCTACGACTTTCTCACTGGACAGCCCGCCAAAGTGCGTTCACCTTATGGCCTGCTAGCCTCTAATAAATTTTAGAAAGTCTGGAGTCCTTATGTCGTATACCCCTGAGTTGGTTGCCGAACTGGAAATCCTTGTACTCTTCCCCTTGGACAGCACCAAGGAGGGCTTGAAAGTCCATCAGACCGCCGCTCCTACCGCCATCGCCGCTGCCAAGCGCCTCCATGCGAAAGGACTGATCGATCAGCCGGACGGGGGCTACCTGACGAGCCTTGGCCGGGATGCTGCAGAGCAGGCTCAAACCCTGCTGACCATTCTGACCACTGCCAACACCAAAGAAGCTGCCTGACACCTGATCCCGCCCATGGGGTCCGCCCGTTGCGGACTCCGAGGGCGCTGTTGTGTGGCGCAAAAATTCTGACGCCAAAAATCCACTTCCCTCTAAAACTCCTACGCTACTGTCTGTAGACTCCTGCATGGCTGCCCACGTCGGGCCCAGCGAGCCACCGAGTTCGACATGACCCGCACCCACGAAATCCGCCCCGATCTGGACGAAGGCATCGACCGCAAGGTGCTGACCCAGTTGCGCGCGCGTTTCATGGCCCTCAATGAGGGCCGCATGGCCCGGGCTGTCGAGGGGCTGACACCGCGCCAACAAGGCGTGCTGACTTTGTTGCCGCTGTTTTTCCACGTCAATCACCCACTGTTGCCGGGCTATGTCTCCAGCAGCACCCCGGCGGGGCTGTCGAATTTCGAACCTGACACCCAGGCCCTGGCCGAAGCCCAACGCCTGACCCGCTCGTTCTCCTATAAACCGCGCCATGGCAACCCGCCCCGCCCCATCCACGGCCTGTTCCTGATGGGCAGCCTCGGCACGCTGGCCCAGGCCGATCAAAGCGATATGGACGTGTGGGTGTGCCACGCTCCCGACCTGGACGAAAGCGAACTGGCAGAGCTGCGCAAGAAGTGCCAACTGCTGGAAGCCTGGGCCTTGAGCATGGGCGCCGAGGCGCATTTTTTCCTGATCGAACCTACACGCTTTGTCCTGGGTGAACGCGATACGCAACTAAGCTCCGACGATTGCGGTACTACCCAGCACTACCTGCTGCTGGACGAGTTCTACCGCACAGCCATCTGGCTGGCCGGGCGCACGCCGATCTGGTGGCTGGTGCCGGTCTACGAAGAAAAGCGCTACGCCGAATTTACCCACGCCCTGATTTCCAAGCGGTTTATCCGCGCCGATGAAACCCTCGACCTGGGTCACTTGGCCCATATCCCGCCGGGCGAGTTCATAGGTGCCGGGCTGTGGCAATTGTTCAAGGGCATCGAGTCACCGTACAAATCGGTGCTCAAGCTGCTGCTGACCGAAGTCTACGCCAGCGAACATCCGAACGTGTACTGCCTGAGCCTGCGTTTCAAGCGAGCGGTGTTCGCCAACCAAGTGGACCTGGATGAGCTGGACCCTTACATCGTGGTGTATCGCCGCATCGAGGAATACCTCAAGGCCCGCAACGAGCCGGATCGCCTGGAACTGGTACGACGCAGCCTGTACCTGAAGATCAACCGCAAGCTCAGCGCCGGCCAGCGCACCCCCACTTGGCAGCGACTGCTGCTGGAACGCCTGGCCCAGGAATGGGGTTGGGACCAGCGCCAACTGGCCCTGCTGGACAGTCGCAGCCAGTGGAAAGTGCGTCAGGTTGCTTCCGAGCGCCGCGCTCTGGTCAATGAACTGAACTACAGCTACCGTTTCCTCACCCAGTTCGCCCGCAGCGAACAGACTGCCAGCCTGATCAACAAACGCGACCTCAATGTACTGGGCCGGCGCTTGTATGCGGCGTTCGAACGCAAGGCCGGCAAGGTTGAGTTCATTAACCCAGGCATCGCCCCGGACCTGGCCGAAGACACCCTGACCCTGGTGCAGTCGCCCAACCGCAAGGAGCCGGGCCAGCACCATTGGGGTTTGTATAACGGCAACCTGACGGCCCTGGAATGGGAGCACTTCGCGCCGATCAAACGCAGCCGCGACCTGCTGGAAATGCTCACCTGGTGCCATCGCAACGGCGTGATCGACAGCAGTACCCGCCTGGCGCTGCACCCCGGTGTCAGCGACATGACCGAGTTCGAGTTGTTCAACCTGCTGGGCAGCCTGCAACAGACCATCGCCCTGCCCCTGGCCAGTGTCGATGAGAGCCGCTTGCTGCGCCCGGCAGTACCCGAAGACGTGCTGTTGCTGATCAACGTCGGGGTTGACCCGCTCAAGCATCATCGCGACCTGAATATCCTGATGACAACAGAGCGCACCGACTCCCTGAGCTACGCCGGTGTACGCGAAAACCTGGTGCTGACCCTGGACCAGGTCATGCTCAACAGCTGGAACGAGGTGATGGTCAGCCGCTATGACGGCCCCCACGCCCTGCTCGACTGCCTGCGCGATTACCTCAACCAACTACCGCTGGGTCATCTGCCACGGCTGCGAGTGCGTTGTTTTTGCCACAACCGTGCGCAGTTCATTGCCCAGCGTGTAGAAGAGGTGTTCGACACCGCACAACACCTGCTGCTTGGCCAAGGCAATCATCGTTACCTGTTGCAGGTGCAACAGCACTATCACGTCATGGAACTGACACCGGGCCAGGCCAATCATGTGTCACTGCCAACCCAGGACGCGCTGATTGCCTACCTCAGTGAGGAACTGGCCAGCTACAGCCCTTGGCACCTTGACGCCATGGCCCTGGAAGACCATGACCTGGCGCTGCTCCTGCCTATGGGCCAGGCCGATTGCGTGCAAGTGTTCTATCGAGTCAATGAAGGCTTCGCCCAGCTGTACGTACTCGACGAATTCAACGCGCTTTGGCAGCAGCGCTTGCCGTTTCATGATGAACAAAGTCTGCTGGCTCCGCTGCAACGCTTCCTGCAATCGATCCTCTATCGCCGCGAAGCGCTGTCGTCCCTGGATTCCCGACAGCCCCTGGGTGAAGTGCACACCTTGTACTATCAGTTATTGCCATCGGGCAGCAGCCGCGCCCGCGGCGTGGAACCACGACCGGCGCCGCAGAACCCTGCCAACAAGCCGTTTTATGACGTGCAGGCAATTATCGGCAAAGGCGCGCCTGGCCAGGTGGGGATCACCCTTTACTGCAATCAGCGGGAATTTTGCGAACTGGAATTTGGCGACCAACTGTTTGCCGTGGTCGCCCGGGAGATCGTCGGGCAACGCCGGGAAACCGAACGTTACCGTTGCTACATCACTGATCTGGACTTGTCAGGACTGCTCGGTGATGTGCAAAGCCCGAGCAATTTGTACCTGCGCTACAAAGCCGAACTGGAACAGTCCCTCAATGCCGCACTGGGCCAGATTTAGAGCGAGAAAGCCCCGCCATCCTTGGGCTGGCCTTCGACACTGAGCAATTCCAGCTTGAGCGTCTTGCCACCCGGTGCAGGCCAGTCGATATGCTGGCCCACTTGCAGCCCCAGCAAAGCACTGCCTACCGGAGCCAGGATCGAGATCTTGCCTTCGTCGGCGTTCGCGTCCTTGGGGTAGACCAGCGTCAGGTGATAGTCCTTGCCGCTGCTTTGCTCACGGCAATGCACGCTGGAGTTCATGGTCACGACACCCGCAGTCACTTCATCGTGACCGACCACGTCTTCGGCGCGGTCGAGTTCGGCTTGCAACGCTTCGACGCCGGGAAACTCGTCGCCCAAGCGGTCGATCAGTTGCTCAAGACGCTGCACGTCAAGACGGGTAAGAATGATGGAAGGTGCGGTCATGATTCAGGCAGACTCCTTTTTTCTGCACAAAAAAGCAAAACCCCGCCAGAAAAAGGCGGGGTTCTCACGGACCTCGATGAGTTGAGGTGTACCCGGACACTACCACAGCGACACAAATAAACAAGATGGCATCAGGCGTGTGCCTTGCGCTGCTCTGCCTGGGCACAGATCACCCTGCGCCGCGCATCGTCGGCGGAGCGCCATTCACGGATGTCTTCCACGTGGCGGAAGCAGCCGAGGCAGACTTTCTGCTCGTCCAGGCGACACAAACTGATACAAGGTGACGGCACCGCCGGGCTGACATTGCTGAACAGCGGCTTGGGCGGGCGTACAGGTACAGGCTGGGTCACGGTCAGATCTCTTCGAAATCCAGCTCGGCGCCGGTATATTCCTGGACGAGGCGCGTGAGCATTTCGCCCAGCAACTCTTCACTTTTGTCGCACTGCCATTTGCCGCTTTCTTCGTCGTAGTCGAAGTGAACGCCACCGGAGCGCGCAGCCAGCCACAGCTGACGCAGCGGCTCCTGGCGACTGAAGATCAATTGCTGGCCGCTCTCGAACTTGACGGTCAGCACACCAGCCGAGTTTTCCAGATCCACATCCAGGTCGCTGTCGTCGAAAATATCTTCCAGCTTCTCCTGGGTGGCATCCACCAGGTCGTGAAAACGGGCTTCGGTCAAACTCATTGTGGCAACCTCAAAAGTGTCTGGTTTTGCTCAAGCGGGGCACGATACGGACGCGCTTCGCCGATTGCAAAGGATACCGATTTCATGACAGATGGCAGTACGAAATATCATCAAGCAGCGTAGCCCGCTTCTTGCGCTCCTCGGCAAAGCCCCGCCGGACGGGTAGTGCGGCGCATAGGCAAGCTGCCGGGTGGTCGGTATACTCGGGCGCAATTAATGCATATTCAAGGATTTCGCCATGAAGCGCCTGATCTCTTCCCTTGCTGCGCTCGTCGCGGTCGCTTGCCTCGTTAGTGCCTGTGGCCAGAAAGGCCCGTTGTACCTGCCGGATGACAGCAAAGATCCGAATGAACAGGCGCAATCGTCGCAAAAGCCGTCAAAAGCGCATAAGCACGACACCTACTAAGGGAAACTTATGGACGCTTTTAACTACCGGGACGGCGAGCTGTTCGCGGAAGGCGTGGCGCTGTCCGCGATTGCCCAGCGCTTTGGTACCCCGACCTACGTGTACTCCCGTACGCATATCGAAGCCCAATACCGCTCGTTCACTGACGCCCTCGATGGCGTGCCGCATCTGGTGTGCTACGCGGTCAAGGCCAACTCCAACCTGGGTGTGCTGAATGTCCTGGCGCGCATGGGCGCCGGTTTCGACATCGTCTCCCGTGGCGAGCTCGAACGCGTATTGGCCGCCGGCGGCCAGGCTGAGAAAATCGTGTTCTCCGGCGTCGGCAAGACCCGCGAAGACATGCGCCGCGCCCTGGAAGTCGGCGTGCATTGCTTCAACGTCGAATCCACCGACGAGCTGGAGCGCCTGCAAGTCGTTGCCGCCGAGATGGGCGTTCGGGCGCCGATCTCCCTGCGCGTCAACCCGGATGTCGACGCCGGCACCCACCCGTACATTTCCACCGGTCTCAAAGAGAACAAGTTCGGCATCGCCATCGCCGACGCCGAAGAGGTGTACATCCGCGCCGCGCAACTGCCGAACCTGGAAGTGCTGGGTGTCGACTGCCATATCGGCTCGCAACTGACCACACTGCCACCCTTTCTGGATGCCCTTGACCGTCTGCTGGCCTTGATCGATCGTTTGGGCGAGTGCGGCATCTACCTGCAGCACATCGACCTGGGCGGCGGCGTCGGCGTACGTTATCGAGACGAAGAGCCACCGTTGATTAGCGACTATATCCAGGCCGTGCGCGAACGCATCGAAGGCCGCGACCTGACGCTGATGTTCGAGCCGGGCCGCTATATTGTCGCCAACGCCGGCGTGCTGTTGACCCAGGTCGAGTACCTCAAGCACACCGAACACAAGGACTTCGCCATCGTCGATGCGGCGATGAACGACCTGATCCGCCCGGCGCTGTACCAGGCCTGGATGGATGTCACCGCCGTGACGCCTCGCGCAAGCGAAGCACGCACCTATGACATCGTCGGCCCGATCTGCGAGACCGGCGACTTCCTGGCCAAGGATCGTCAGCTGGCCCTGGAAGAAGGTGATCTGCTGGCCGTGCATTCGGCGGGTGCCTATGGGTTTGTCATGAGTTCCAACTACAACACTCGCGGCCGTGCCGCCGAGGTGCTGGTGGACGGTGATCAAGCATTTGAAGTGCGTCGCCGCGAGACGGTAGCCCAGTTGTATGCTGGCGAAAGCCTGCTGCCGGAGTAAGCCATGCTGCTGCGTTTTACCAAGATGCACGGGCTGGGCAATGATTTCATGGTTCTCGACCTGGTCAGCCAGCACGCGCACATCCTGCCCAAACACGCCAAACAGTGGGGCGACCGTCACACCGGCATCGGTTTCGACCAGTTGCTGCTGGTGGAGGCGCCGAGCAACCCGGAGGTGGATTTCCGCTACCGGATCTTCAATTCCGACGGTTCCGAAGTGGAACAGTGCGGCAACGGAGCGCGCTGCTTTGCACGCTTTGTGCTGGACAAGCGCCTGACCGCCAAGCGCCAGATTCGCGTCGAAACCAAGGGCGGCGTGATCGAACTGGATATTCGCAGTGACGGCCAGATCAGCGTCAACATGGGCGCGCCACGCCTGGTGCCGGCGGATATTCCGTTCCAGGCCACCGAGCAGGCCCTCAGTTACCCGCTGGACGTGGATGGCAAAACCGTGGATATCGCCGCCGTGTCCATGGGCAACCCCCATGCGGTACTGCGGGTCAACGACATCAATAACGCCCCAGTGCACGAACTGGGGCCGAAGATCGAACATCACCCGCGCTTTCCAGCGCGGGTCAATGTGGGCTTCCTGCAGGTGATCGACCGTACCCGCGCGCAATTGCGCGTTTGGGAACGCGGCGCCGGCGAAACCCAGGCTTGCGGTACCGGCGCTTGTGCCGCTGCCGTAGCCGCGATCAGCCAGGGGTGGATGGACTCGCCGCTGCTGATCGACCTGCCCGGTGGACGCTTGTCCATCGAATGGGCAGGCCCTGGCCACCCGGTGATGATGACCGGGCCGGCCTCGCGTGTATACGAAGGACAGGTCCGTCTATGAGTGAGCCAAGCCAATGACCGATAAGCCTCAAGTACCCGCACACGCTACCCCGAGTGAAAGCCTGGAGGCCGCTGCTGTCGCGGCGTACCTTGAGGCTAATCCGGACTTCTTCGTCGAGCATGAAGAACTGCTGCCAGCCTTGCGCATTCCCCACCAGCGCGGCGATACCGTGTCGCTGGTGGAACGACAGATGAAGATCCTGCGCGAGCGCAATATTGAAATGCGCCATCGGCTTTCCCACCTGATGGACGTGGCCCGCGACAACGACCGCTTGTTCGACAAGACCCGCCGCCTGATCCTGACCCTGATGGACGCCGCCAGCCTGGAAGAAACGGTGATCGCCGTGGAAGACAGCCTGCGCGAGGACTTCCAGGTGCCCTTTGTCAGCCTGATCCTGTTCAGCGACAATCCGATGCCGGTGGGTCGCTGGGTCACAGGTGGTGAAGCACAGACAGCCATCGGCGGCTTGCTGTCCGAAGGCAAGACTGTCAGCGGCACCTTGCGTGAACATGAACTGGACTTCCTGTTTGGCGCCGAGCAGCGCAAGCAGATCGGTTCTACCGCCGTCATCGCCGTCAGCCATCAAGGCTTGCACGGCGTGCTGGCCATCGCCAGCCGTGACCCTGCGCACTACAAAAGTTCGGTGGGCACGCTGTTCCTGACCTACATCGCCGAAGTACTGGGCCGCGTCCTGCCGCGCCACACCACCACACTGCGCGCGGTGCGCTGACCATGGAGCGGCAACTGGACGCCTACTGCGCTCACCTGCGCAATGAGCGCCAGGTGTCGCCCCACACCCTTGAAGCCTATCGGCGGGACTTGAACAAGGTCCTGGCCTATTGTGAGAAACAGCACGTCAGTAGCTGGAAAGCCCTGGATATTCAGGCCCTGCGCAGCCTGATCGCCCGGTTGCACCAGCAAGGCCAGTCCTCGCGCAGCCTGTCTCGCCTGCTGTCGGCAGTGCGCGGCCTCTATCACTATCTCAATCGCGAAGGCTTGTGCGATCACGACCCGGCCAATGGCCTGTCCCCGCCCAAAGGCGAGCGGCGCCTGCCCAAGACCCTGGATACCGATCGTGCCTTGCAGCTGCTCGATGGTGCGGTAGAGGATGACTTCCTGGCCCATCGCGACCAGGCAATCCTTGAGCTGTTCTATTCTTCGGGCCTGCGCCTGTCGGAGCTGACAAGCCTGAACCTCGATCAGTTGGACCTCGCCGATGGCCTGATACAAGTGCTCGGCAAAGGCAGCAAGACCCGCGTACTGCCGGTGGGCAGAAAAGCCCGCGAAGCCTTGCAGCTATGGCTGCCACTGCGCCTTTTGACCAACCCGGCGGACGATGCGGTGTTCGTCAGCCAGCAAGGCCGACGCCTGGGGCCCCGAGCGATCCAGCTTCGGGTCAAGGCCGCCGGCGAGCGGGAGCTGGGGCAGAATCTGCACCCGCACATGCTGCGCCATTCCTTCGCCAGCCACCTGCTGGAGTCCTCCCAGGATCTGCGCGCCGTACAGGAACTGCTCGGCCACGCCGATATCAAGACCACTCAGATCTATACACACCTGGACTTCCAGCACCTGGCAACGGTGTACGACAGCGCCCATCCCCGGGCCAAACGCATCAAAGGCAGCGACTCATGAGTATCAAGCTGATCACCTTCGACCTGGACGACACCCTCTGGGACAACGTACCCGTCATCATCAGCGCCGAAGCGTCGATGCGCGAATGGCTGGCGCTCAACGCCTCCAAGGTCGGGGACCTACCCCTGGAGCATTTCGCCAGCCTGCGCCAGCAAGTATTGCAGCGTCATCCCGAGCTCAAGCACCGCATCAGCATCCTGCGCCATCGGGTGTTGATGCTGGCATTCGAAGAGGCCGGCTATCCCCAGCCTGAAGCGGCGCAAATGGCGGATGTGTGCTTCGAAGCGTTCATCCATGCACGTCACCAGCTCACCGTGTTCCCGGAAGCCGAGCCGATGCTCAAGGCGCTGCGCCAGCACTTCCTGCTGGGGGTGATCACCAATGGCAATGCCGATGTGCAGCGCGTTGGCCTGGCGGAGTACTTCCATTTTGCCTTGCGCGCTGAAGACATCGGCATTGCCAAGCCGGACGGGCGCTTGTTTGAAGAGGCGTTGCAGCGCGGAGGCGTGGACGCCGGAGCGGCGGTGCACGTGGGCGATCACCCTGGGGATGACATCGCCGGTGCTCAGCAGGCGGGGCTGCGGGCGGTGTGGTTTAACCCCGCGGGCAAGGCCTGGGAGGGTGACAAGCACCCGGATGCGCAGATTCGCAGCCTGACGGAGTTGCCGCCACTGCTGAGTCGCTGGGGTTAACACTGCCCCCCAATGTGGGAGCGAACTGGTAATGGCTCCAGGCATGAAAAAGCCCGCAGCGACGGCGGGCTTTTTCTTACAAGCAGGAGGCAGACCTTAGATAGGTCGGCTGCCGTACTTGTTATCCGGCTTCTTCGGTGGGTCTGCAACCACGTTAGCCTCGACTTCGACCACTTTGCCGCCTTTAGCGAGGAACTCTTCCATCGCACGGGCCAGGGCATCGCGCTCTTTGTTCTTGGCTTCAACGCTTGGCAGCTCGTCTACCGAAACAGCAGCCTTGGCTTTGCCTTTGGCTTTGGGAGCCGCGTCATCGGCACCGCCATCCTCGGCATCGTCAGCAACGTCTTCCGCCGCTACTTCAAGACCTTCTTCGGTGTCGTCTTCATCACCTACTTCGAGGTCGTCTTGTTCCAGATCATCGTCGCTCATGTTCTACCTCATGACTTGCGAAAAGCAGATTAGTTATAGCCCAGCTTCACCCTCTGTCGAGGTCGCCGGAAAAAAATCAACATCCACCGGATTTCCAGTGGCTTATGCCTCTTCACCGTGCAAGGTGGCGAGGACTTTACGAGCACCGCCATGATCACGGTGCTCGCCCAGATAAACACCTTGCCAGGTCCCCATCGCCAAGCGGCCGGCCTTGACCGGCAAACTCAGCTGGCAGCCCAGCAGACTGGCCTTGAAGTGCGCCGGCAGATCATCCGGACCTTCGTCGTTATGTTCAAACCCTGCGCGGCCCTGTGGCACCAGCAGGTTGAAAAAACGCTCGAAGTCACGGCGAACCGCCGGGTCGGCATTCTCGTTGACGGTCAACGAGGCCGAGGTGTGCTGCAGCCACAAATGCAACAGGCCCACACGGCAAGCCTTCAATTCAGGCAAGCCGGCAAGCAACTCGTCCGTTACCAGATGAAAGCCCCGGGGCTTGGCCCGCAGGGTAATCAGGGTCTGTTGCCACATACAGTTCTCCGCCCATCGGCGCGCATTCTAGCGCGCTCTGGGAAAAAACAAAGTGCCGAATACGCCTTCATGCCTGTAAGACATTTGCACTCTGAAAAGTGCCGTGTGGATCCCATCACAAAGTTGATAAAAAACCCATACACCTTTAGCCAAAGACAAACACCAGACAAAAAAATGCCCGGCAAGCCGGGCATGTTTTTTTCGCGTACTTACAAGTTGTAGCCGCGCTCGTTGTGTTGCGCCAGGTCGAGGCCCACAGCCTCTTCTTCCTCAGTGACACGCAGGCCCATGACCATGTCCAGCACCTTGAGGATGACGAAGGTCACGATGGCTGTATAGATCACAGTGAAGCCTACGCCTTTGCACTGGATCCAGACCTGGGCAGCGATATCGGTCACGGTGCCGAAGCCGCCCAGTGCCGGGGCTGCAAACACACCGGTGAGGATCGCACCGACGATACCGCCGATACCGTGCACACCGAAGGCGTCCAGGGAGTCGTCGTAGCCCAGCTTGCGCTTGAGGCTGGTGGCGCAGAAGAAGCACACCACACCGGCAACCAGGCCGATCACCAGGGCACCCATCGGGCCCACGGTGCCAGCGGCTGGCGTCACGGCGACCAGGCCGGCCACCACACCTGAGGCAATGCCCAGTGCACTTGGCTTGCCGTGAGTGATCCACTCGGCGAACATCCAGCCCAGCGCCGCAGCAGCCGTGGCAATCTGGGTGACCAGCATCGCCATGCCCGCCGTGCCGTTGGCCGCCGCAGCGGAGCCGGCGTTGAAGCCAAACCAGCCGATCCACAGCATGGCCGCGCCGATCAAGGTATAACCCAGGTTGTGCGGTGCCATTGGTGTAGTCGGGAAGCCTTTACGCTTGCCCAGCACGATGCACGCCACCAGGCCCGCCACACCCGCGTTGATGTGCACGACGGTGCCGCCGGCGAAGTCCAGCACGCCCCAGTCCCACATCAGGCCACCGTTGCCGCTCCAGACCATGTGCGCGATCGGCGCGTAGACCAGGGTGAACCAGATAGCCATGAAGATCAGCATCGCGGAGAACTTCATGCGCTCTGCGAAGGCACCGACGATCAGCGCCGGGGTGATGATGGCGAAGGTCATCTGGAAGGTGATGAACACGGCTTCCGGAAACAGCGCCGCAGGCCCGGTGATGCTGGCCGGGGTGACACCCGCCAGGAACGCCTTGCCCAGGCCGCCGAAGAAGGAGTTGAAGTTGACCACACCCTGTTCCATACCGGTGGTATCAAACGCGATGCTGTAGCCGTAGACGACCCACAGGATGCTGATCAAGCCGGTGATGGCAAAGCACTGCATCATCACTGACAGAATATTCTTGGAGCGGACCATGCCGCCGTAGAACAGCGCCAGGCCAGGGATGGTCATGAACAGCACCAAAGCGGTGGCGGTCAGCATCCAGGCGGTGTCGCCGGAGTTGAGGACTGGAGCAGCCACTTCGTCTGCCGCCATGGCCAGGCTTGGCATTACGATGGACAGCAGGGCTCCGAGCCCTGCGAATTTACGCAGAGTCATAGTGTTTTCTCCTGGGGCGTTGGGGTTTGGCGGCTTAGATTGCGTCGGTATCGGTTTCGCCGGTACGGATGCGAATAGCCTGTTCCAGATTGACCACGAAGATCTTGCCGTCACCGATCTTGCCGGTGTTGGCCGCCTTGGTTATCGCCTCGATAACCCGGTCAAGATCCTTGTCGTCAATGGCGACATCAATCTTCACCTTCGGCAGGAAATCGACTACGTATTCCGCGCCACGATACAGCTCGGTATGACCCTTCTGCCGACCGAAGCCCTTGACCTCAGTAACGGTAATGCCCTGCACGCCGATCTCGGACAGTGACTCGCGTACATCGTCCAACTTGAACGGCTTGATGATGGCAGTGACTAGCTTCATGAAAACTCTCTCCCGAATTGGTGGACTTGCCCCAGGAAAACAAACCCGTCTCAAGTCTAAGCGCAGTGCCTGGCTTTGTAACGCATCGTCGCCTCGGCATTTGCCGTTGCGACGCCAGCGATCCACTGGTGACGAAACCTGTACCCCTGATCCGTCGGCGCACTGCATTCGTCACAGCGACTGCATCAGTGCATGGGTCATGATCGTCTAAGCAGAAACCTTGCCAGCTCCGTAAAAACCACTGAAATCAATCCCTTGCTCACTTGTGCCCACCCACGGGGCGTGCGCGCGGCCGCAATGCGCATCAAAACGGTGCGCAGCCGCCCGCTTTGATGCGCGAAAACCGTGCGCAACGCGGCATGAAAAAGACTATAGACGCTGCGTGATACACTGCTGGCCAACTGTTTTCCGGAATGTTTCCCATGCTCGCGCCCAAAGACCTCCTCGACGCCCTGAGCGGCCACGCCTCTCGCCTGTTCAGCGGCGACACCCCGCTGCCCCGCAATGAAATCGAAAGCCAGTTCAAGGCATTGCTGCAAAGTGGTTTCAGCAAGCTCGACCTGGTCAGCCGGGAAGAGTTTGACAGCCAGATGGTGGTGCTGGCCCGCACGCGTGCGCGGTTGGAGAGCCTGGAGGCGAAGGTGGCTGAACTTGAAGCACGGTTGGCGCCATCCTCTGCTGAATAAACACGGTTAGTGTGGGAGCTGGCTTGCCTGCGATGGCGGTGAATCAGCGGATGATTCTTTGCTGACATACCGTTATCGCAGGCAAGCCAGCTCCCACATTTGTTTTGCATTGCCGCCCGGATACGTTCTGTAAAACCTCCCTCCCTCGCTGGACGCCCCCCTCGTCTACCCTTGAAAAAACCGCAGGAAGCGCCCCCCCATTCAAGGAACGAGCATGTCCCTCGCTATCGTGCACAGCCGCGCCCAGGTCGGCGTTGAAGCCCCCGCCGTCACCGTTGAAGTGCATATGGCCAATGGCTTGCCATCGCTGACGCTGGTGGGCCTGCCGGAAACTGCAGTGAAGGAAAGCAAGGATCGCGTTCGCAGCGCCATTCTCAACTCGGCGCTGCAATACCCGGCCCGGCGCATCACCCTCAATCTCGCGCCCGCCGACCTACCCAAGGACGGCGGGCGCTTTGATCTGGCGATTGCCCTGGGGATCCTGGCGGCCAGTGTGCAAGTGCCGGCCTTGATGCTTGATGACGTGGAGTGCCTTGGGGAGTTGGCGTTGTCCGGCGAGGTGCGGGCGGTCAAAGGTGTGTTGCCGGCCGCGCTGGCAGCGCGCAAGGCCGGGCGCACCGTGATAGTGCCCAGGGCCAATGCCGAGGAAGCCTGCCTTGCGTCGGGGCTCAAAGTGATTGCGGTGGACCACCTGCTGCAAGTGGTGGCGCACCTTAATGGGCATGTGCCGATTGAGCCCTACAGGTCCGACGGCTTGCTGTACTTGAACAAGCCTTACCCGGACCTGAGTGAAGTGCAGGGCCAACTGGCAGCCAAGCGGGCCTTGCTGATTGCGGCGGCCGGCGCACATAACCTGCTGTTCAGCGGGCCACCCGGTACCGGCAAAACCCTGTTGGCCAGCCGCCTGCCGGGCTTGCTGCCACCGCTGAGCGAGCAGGAGGCGCTGGAAGTGGCCGCGATCCAATCCGTGGTCAGCCTGGCCCCCCTGAGCCATTGGCCCAATCGCCCGTTCCGCCAGCCGCACCACTCGGCATCCGGCCCGGCGCTGGTGGGTGGCGGCTCGAAGCCGCAGCCGGGGGAAATCACCCTGGCCCATCACGGCGTGCTGTTTCTGGATGAGCTGCCGGAATTTGATCGCAAGGTACTGGAGGTGCTGCGCGAGCCATTGGAGTCGGGGCATATCGTGATCTCCCGAGCCAGGGACCGGGTGAGTTTCCCGGCACGCTTCCAATTGGTCGCGGCCATGAACCCCTGCCCGTGCGGCTACATGGGCGAACCCAGCGGGCGTTGTCGGTGCACGCCGGAACAGATACAACGCTATCGCAACAAGCTATCCGGGCCGCTGCTGGACCGGATTGATTTGCACCTGACAGTCGCGCGGGAGGTCACTGCGCTGAGCCCCTCCCAACAGGCCGGTGACACCACCGCGCAAGCGTCCGCCCAGGTGGCGCAAGCCCGTGAACGCCAGCACCAGCGCCAGGGTTGTGCCAATGCATTCCTCGATCTGCCACGGCTACGCGAACACTGCCAGTTGACCAAAGCCGATGAAAGCTGGCTGGAAAGCGCGTGCGAACGACTGACATTATCGCTGCGTGCAGCCCATCGGTTGCTCAAGGTGGCTCGCACCCTGGCGGACCTTGAGCAAGTGGAAGGCATCGCCCGCCATCATTTGGCGGAGGCGTTGCAGTACCGACCAGCCGCTCATGGCTAGCACTTGTCAGGCAAAATCCAGCAGCAGCCTCGCCACTTCCAGCACCTCTTCCAGCACCGCTTCTGCCGACTCTGCGGAAGGCTTGAGCATCAGGTCATCGGCATAGCCCATCGCCAGGGCGAAGATCTGCCGTGCAGCGCGCTGACACGACTCGCAGCGAAAGACGCCATCGGCAACGCCCCGCTCGATCACTTCGGCAAGCATGCCTTGCCACTGGGCGTTGATCACCAGGTAAGCCTGGGCCATTTGCGGGTCGTGCATGGCTTCGTCCCAGGCGTCGAGCCACAGCGCCCAAGCGGCGTCAGCGGTGCTGGGCAGGCAGTCGCGCAAGAACCCCATTAGCGCCTCCAGCGGTGGCGCATCGGCCAACGGCTCACGCACTTCATCCAACTGCTCATTGGCAAAGCGCACAAAAGCTTCGCGACGCAGTTCATTCCAGTCACTGAAATAGTGATAGACGTGACTGCGTGACAGCCCGGCATGTTCGGCCAAGTCACGGGTGGACACCGCGGCAAAGCCCTTACTGCGAAACAGCTCAAGAGCGGCGGCGATGATCTGGTCTTTACGGTCGATACGCGACATGGGCAATTCCTTCGGGCGCCGGTAGATGAGCGGCGCTTGCTTTTTGAGCGATCGCTCAAGGATACTTGAGCAGTCGCTCAATAATAGCGTCTATCACTCCTTTGGTGCACCCATGACATCCGTCACCCCCCAAATTCTGATCGAAGAAAGCCAGAAAATCGGCCAGCAGTCCGCCAGCCAGACACTCAAGGCTATTGCCAAAGCCTATCCCGGCAAGCTGTCTTGCACCTTGTCGCTGGTGGCGCTGGAGAACGCACTGTTGTTGGCCTATCCGCTGTTTGCCGGGTTCGCGGTGGATTCGATTATCCGCGGCGATGCCACCAGTGCGTTGTTCTATGCCGCCGTGGTCATGGCGTTCTGGGTGGTCGGGGCGGCACGGCGAGCGCTGGATACACGCACGTTCACGCGCATTTACGCCGACCTTGCGGTGCCAGTCATCCTCAACCAGCGCCAACAGAACCACAGCACCTCGAAATCAGCGGCACGGGTGGTGCTGGCACGGGAATTTGTCGACTTCTTTGAAAAGCACGTGCCGATCATCGCCACGGCGTTGGTGTCGATTGTGGGCGCGGCGGTAATGTTGATCGTGATTGAGCCATGGGTAGGCATGGCCTGCCTGGCCGCGCTGCTGCTGTGCATGACCTTGTTGCCACGCTTTGCACAGCGCAATCAGGAACTACACGAGCGCCTGAATAACCGCCTGGAGAAAGAAATCGGCCTGGTCGAAAAGGTCGGCGCGCCGACCCTGCGACGTCACTACCAGGTGCTGTCGCGCCTGCGCATCTGGCTTTCAGACCGCGAGGCTGCGGCGTACCTGTTTCTCGGTACCCTCGCGGCTTTGCTGTTTGTGGTCGCGATCAGCCAGTTGGCCTTGTCCCCAGGGGTCAAGGCCGGCCACATCTACGCGGTGATGACTTACCTGTGGACCTTCGTGACCAGCATGGATGAAGCGCCAGGTATGGTCGACCAACTGGCGCGGCTCAAGGACATCGGCAAGCGCGTAGACCCAGGGCTGGGCGACCACTAAGCCTCAACGAAACCGGTCTACCTCCTGACGCAAGCCTGCCGCCAAGGTTTCCAGTTCCTTGGCGGTGACTGCCAGGTTCGACACCACTTCGCGCTGCTCGCTGTTGGCCAGGGCAATGCTCTGCAAGTTACTGCTGAGCAGGGTTGCGGTGCTGCTCTGCTCCTGGGTGGCGGTGGTGATCGCAGCGAATTGCTGGCCGGCCGAGCGGCTTTGCTCATCGATACGCGCCAGGGCCGAGGCGACGTCGGCGTTGCGCGACAGGCCGTCCTGCATCAATACCTTGCCGTGTTCCATGGTGCTGATGGCGTTGCCGGTTTCCTGCTGGATGCTCTGGATCATCGCCGAAATTTCATCGGTGGCCTGGCGGGTGCGCGAGGCCAGGTTGCGCACTTCGTCGGCGACCACGGCAAAACCGCGGCCTTGCTCACCGGCGCGGGCGGCTTCGATGGCGGCGTTGAGCGCCAGCAGGTTGGTCTGTTCGGCGATGGAGGTAATCACACCGACGATCCCGCCGATTTCCTGGGAGCGCTGGCCCAAGGTGTTGATCACTGCGGCTGTGCTGTTCAGGGCAGTGGCAATATGCTCCAGCGACGATGACGCCTCTTGCATCGAGGTGCGGCCGATCCGGGTCTGCTGGGCATTCTCTTGCGCCAGGCGCTCGGTGTTGCCCATGTTGTCGGCGATGTTCAACGAGGTAGCGCTGAACTCTTCCACCGCGCCGGCCATACTGGTGATCTCGCCAGACTGTTGCTCCATGCCTTCGTAGGCGCCACCGGATAGCCCCGACAGCGCCTGGGCGCGGCTGTTGACCTGTTCGGCAGCACTGCGGATATGCGAAACCATGGTCGACAGCGCTTCACCCATCTGATTGAAGCTGCGCGCCAACTGCCCGATTTCGTCATGGCTGGACACGTTAAGGCGTGCGCTCAAGTCGCCTGCGCCCAGAGCTTGCGCCTGGCGTACCAAATCACTCAATGGCGCCAGCTTGCTGCGCAACAGCCACACCGTGGCGCCCACTGCCAGCAACATCGCCAGCACGCTGCCGATCACCAGGCGAATCCCGACTTCCCACGTCACGGCGCGTATTTCCGCCTTGGGCATACTCGCCACCACCGCCCAGGGGCCGCCTTCGAACGGCACCGAAACGCTGTAGAAATCTTCGTTATTATCGCTCCAGAAACGCCCTGCCCCCGGCGTCTTTGCCAGGTCGAGCATCACGGCAATGGCCTGGTCCGGCGCCTGCACGCCGGCTGGCGGCACCAGCCAATGCTTCTGCTCATCCAGCAGCGCCAGGGAGCCGGTCTGGCCGAGACGGAAGCGCTTGAGATTTTCAAACTGGGCGTTCTGCGCATCGGTGTAATCGAAGCCGATAAACAGCACGGCGATGACCTTGCCGCTGCTGTCACGCACCGGGCTGTACTGGGTCATGTAGGAACGGTCGAACAATACCGCACGGCCGATATAGGTTTGCCCGTCGGCAACACGCTGGTAAGCCGCGCCCTGTCGGTCAAGCACGGTCCCGATGGCACGATTGCCATCCTGCTTGG
Organism: Pseudomonas sp. 910_23; assembly: GCF_052850795.1. Taxonomy (NCBI): domain Bacteria; kingdom Pseudomonadati; phylum Pseudomonadota; class Gammaproteobacteria; order Pseudomonadales; family Pseudomonadaceae; genus Pseudomonas; species Pseudomonas sp. 910_23. Next base: position 156,039 of record NZ_VXCZ01000008.1, read on the forward strand.
TCAGGGAAGTGCTCACGCGGATAAAGTCGTCGCCGCTGCGCACGAATACGGTGGCCACACCGCCGGACATTTGCTTGAACTCATCCACTTCTTCGAAATTGTTGTTCAGCACCTCATTACCCAGGTACAGGCTCGGCGTCTGTACACCGGCCACGGCCACGGGTTGGTCGGCACGCACACTCAGGCCGGCGCCGAAGCGTTTTTCAAACAGCCAGCTCAAACGCTGGGTACTCTCGCGCAAGGTGCTGTGGAAGGTATTGAGTTGGTCGGCGAGCAAACGCGCCTCGCTGGCCAGGTGCTCCTCACGGGTGTCGAGGTTGGCGGAGTCGAGGGAACGCAGGGCAAACACAGTGCTGCCGCTGATAACGACAGCCAGAATCACGGCAAGGGCGAGACCTAACTGGGAGGCAATCCGGGCACGAGGTTGAGACATGACAGCTCCTGGCCGAGGCCAGGATCATCCTGATCTCATAGCGCTGCTCGGCAAATTATCTAGTGGGAAACGTTGGTGCACGATGGTTCCAACACACCTTCTTCGGCGGCACTTGGTAATACTTGAGCGAATCACAGGGGTATCCCGCAAACGATTGCATCAACGCCGGCCCCTACTCAATCGAGACGTTCAACCTGAGGCAACTCCATCGCTTTGACTTCACCTTGAAGAAACTCCGCCAGCCGTCGCAAGCGTTCTCCCCCAGGACGAGTTTTCGGCCACACCAGGTAGTAACTTTCCCCACTGGCGACCGCCCTGGGCCACGGCAGGCTCAGGCGTCCCTGGGCGACATCTTCGGCCACCATCAACAAATCGCCCATGGACACGCCATAGCCACGCGCCGCCGCGATCATGCCCAACTCAAGGGTATCGAACACCTGCCCACCCTTGAGAGACACCCGGGACGACAACCCCATGCGCTCCAGCCAGTTGCGCCAGTCACGACGATCAGGCGTGGGATGCAACAACTCGGCACTCGCCAGGCGGGCAGCGTCCCAAGGCCCATCATCCAGCAGGTTCGGCGCGCCCACGGGGATCAGCAATTCGGGGAACAGGTAACTGGCCTCCCAGTCCGCCGGAAAACGCCCATCGCTCAACAACACCGCACAGTCGAAGGGTTCCTGGTTGAAGTCCACTTCATCCACGCTCATCCACGCACTGGTCAGTTGCACCTCATTGCCTGGCTGCAAGGCGCGGAAGCGACTCAGGCGCGCCAATAGCCAGCGCATGGTCAAGGTGGACGGTGCCTTCATGCGCAGAATGTCATCTTCAGTATTCAAGGTATGACAGGCGCGCTCCAACGCAGCGAAGCCTTCGCGCACGCCGGGCAGCAACAGGCGTGCGGCTTCGGTGAGCTGCAGATTGCGACCGCTGCGCTGGAAAAGGCGGCAGGCGAAATGCTCCTCGAGGGTGCGGATATGCCGGCTGACCGCACTTTGGGTGATGGACAGTTCCTGCGCCGCACGGGTGAAGGAGTTGTGCCGGGAAGCGGCTTCAAATGCACGCAGGGCATACAGTGGAGGAAGACGACGAGACATTGGGAAAGCTCCGACGGCGCAATATCGGCACCCTATCAGAATCAACGAGGCATGAGTTTTAATCATGTGAACGATCGCTTTTATCCTTTTGTGCAAAGCGCCCAAAGCGCCGAGAATCAATCTCCCCCCATTTCCTGACTATTTGAGTGTGATGATCATGCAACATCCGGCACGTACCGAACTCTGGGCCATTCTGCGGCTGTCGGGGCCGTTGATTGCCTCACAGTTGGCGCACATGCTGATGGTGCTGACCGACACCCTGATGATGGCGCGCCTGAGCCCCGAAGCCCTGGCCGGCGGCGGCCTGGGCGCGGCGAGCTATTCGTTCGTGGCGATCTTCTGCATCGGCGTGATTGCCGCGGTGGGCACCCTGGTCGCCATTCGTCACGGCGCAGGCGATATCGACGGCGCCACGCGCCTCACCCAGGCCGGGCTGTGGCTGGCGTGGTTGATGGCCCTGGCAGCGGCGCTGCTGCTATGGAACTTGAAGCCGGTGCTGCTGATGTTCGGCCAGACCGAAACCAACGTACAAGCGGCGGGGCAATTCCTCACCATCCTGCCTTTCGCCCTGCCCGGCTATCTGACTTTCATGGCGCTGCGCGGCTTTACCAGCGCGATCGGCAAGGCGACGCCGGTGATGGTGATCAGCCTGTGCGGCACCGTGGTCAACTATCTGCTCAATCACGCCTTGATCGAAGGCATGTTCGGCCTGCCGAAACTGGGCCTGATGGGCATAGGCCTGGTGACCGCCATCGTCGCCAACGGCATGGCGCTGGCATTGATGTGGTACATCCGCAGCAACCGCGCCTACGCCGCCTACCCGCTGGGTACCGGCCTGCTGCGCTTGAATACCCACTACCTGCGCGAGCTGTGGCGCCTGGGCCTGCCGATCGGCGGCACCTATGCAGTAGAGGTCGGGCTGTTTGCCTTTGCGGCGTTGTGCATGGGCACCATGGGCAGTACTCAGTTGGCCGCGCATCAGATTGCCCTGCAAATTGTCTCGGTGGCGTTCATGGTACCGGCGGGGATGTCCTACGCGGTGACCATGCGCATCGGCCAGCATTACGGCGCCGGGCAGTTGTTGCAGGCACGCATGGCCGGTCGGGTCGGCATAGGCTTTGGTGCCATGGTAATGCTGGGATTTGCCGTAGTGTTGTGGCTGTTTTCCGACCCGTTGATCGGGCTGTTCCTCGACCATGACAACCCGGCGTTCCATGACGTCATCGTCCTGGCCGTCAGCCTGCTGGCCGTCGCCGCGTGGTTTGAATTGTTCGACGGTGTGCAGACCATTGCCATGGGCTGTATCCGTGGTTTGAAGGACGCCAAGACCACCTTCCTGGTCGGCCTGGGTTGCTACTGGCTGATCGGTGCGCCCTCGGCCTGGCTGATGGCGTTCACTTTAGGCTGGGGGCCCACCGGGGTATGGTGGGGCTTGGCGCTGGGACTGGCGTGCGCGGCGGTGAGCCTGACATGGGCGTTTGAGGCGAAGATGAAGCGGATGATTCGGCGGGAGCCTGAAATGCAGCCTGCCTTTCAGGCCGCACCGACAGAATAAAGCCCTGCTCGGTCAGAACTGTGGGAGGGGGCTTGCTCCCGATTGCTGAGTGTCAGTCACTGCATTTGCTGACTGACGCACCGCTATCGGGAGCAAGCCCCCTCCCACAGTTTTAATTGTATTTGCACGTCTGGATCGCTCAGCCCAACAGCGCCTGCTGGCTTTGCCCAAACATCAGGTACTCCACCAGTTCCGCCAACGGCAACGGCTTGCTGATCAGGTACCCCTGGGCCTGGTCACAACCGAACAACCGCAACAGCTCAAGCTGCTCGGGTGTCTCCACGCCTTCGGCCACCACTTCCAGGTTGAGGTTGTGGGCCAGGTTGATCATCGCGTGTACCAATTTGCGGTTTTCTTCGCGCTCTTCCATGCCGCCGACAAAACTTTTGTCGATCTTCAACAAGGCGATCGGCAGGCTGTTGAGGTGCACGAATGACGAAAACCCGGTGCCGAAGTCATCCAGGGAGAACCGCACGCCGAGGCGGCCCAGGGCGTCCATGGTCTGCTTGACCAGATCGCTGCGGCGCATCACCGCGGTTTCAGTCAATTCGAACTCCAGCCATTGCGCTTCCACGCCACGCTCGGCAATCAGGCGACTGAGTGTGGAGAGCAATTGGCTGTCCTGGAACTGGCGAAACGACAGGTTGACGGCCATGTGCAGCGGCGGCAGGCCGCGTTCGCGCAGGTCTTGCATGTCGCGCAGGGCCCGGGAAATCACCCAGTAGCCCAAAGGCACGATCAGGCCACTCTGCTCGGCCAGCGGCACGAATTCGCTGGGTGGCAACAAGCCGCGCTCACCGTGGCGCCAGCGCACCAGGGCTTCGAGGCCGACGATATGACCGTCGTCCAAGTCCAGGCGCGGCTGGTAATGCAGCTCCAGCTCATCGCGGCGCAAAGCCCGGCGCAGTTCACTTTCCAGGTCGGCCAGGCTGCGAGCGTTGCGGTTGATGCGTTCATTGAAGATGTGAAAGGTGCAGCCCTGGGTGCTTTTGGCCTGCTGCATGGCGATATGGGCGTGCCACATCAACGGGTCAGCGCCGGCGCGGGCGCGCGCATGTGCCACGCCCAGGCTGCAGCCGATCAACAAGCTTTCGCCATCGACCCAGTAAGGCTCGGCCATCACTTCGGTGATGCGCTCGGCCATCCACTCGGCACGCTGGGGCGCGCGACGGGTGTCGATCAGCAAGGCAAATTCATCGCTGCCCAGCCGCGCCAGCTGGTCCCCGGCTTCGAGCTGGCTCTTGAGCCGCGACACCACTTGCAGGATCAACCGATCGCCGGCCTGGTGGCCGAGGGCGTCGTTGGCATGACGGAAGTTGTCCAGGTCCAGATGGCCCAGAGCCAGGCCGCGGCCTTCGTTGTCCGCCAGCCGCGCCGCCAGCAGTGTCTGGAAGCCCTGGCGGTTGGCGATACCGGTGAGCGGGTCCTGCTCGGCCAAGCGCTGCAAGGTGTTCTCCAGAACGCCGCGCTCGCGCACATGGCGCAAGCAGCGGCGCAATGTTTCAGGGTCCAGCCCATTCAGGATCAACCAGTCGCTGACACCGAGCGGCGACACCAGCGGCTCCTGCTCCAACAGCAATACACACGGCAAGCTGCAGCGGCCAGGACCGGGCTGCAGGCTGGGCGTAGTCAATAGCACGGCGCCCTGATCGTCATCGAACAGACGACTCACCGAGTCCCAGTTGGGTGCACTGATCAGCACAGCCCCTTCGCCCATCGGCACCAGGCACTCGCGCAACAACGCTGCCCATGCAGGCTCTTCGGCCAGCAGCAGCAAACGCAAGGGTTCGACAGGCGTAGACAAGCTAACTCCCTAGACTCTGCTAAATTTCGTGAGCGATGGCATTATGACGTGCGGCCTGGCAATGATAAATGCGTGACAAATGATAGGTGTTATCAAACACGCAGACTGTGAAAAATAGTCTGAGTATTCCCCACATCCTGCGGCAAAGTAGCAAAACCGGCAAATTTAGATCGAGTGGTACGTCACACCGTCGTTCTAAGGCAGCAGAATCTTGCCAGCCTGTTAAAATGCCCGCCCTTTTGAACAACGACTCCTAAAACTCCGTATGTCCCGACTCAATCCCCGGCAGCAAGAAGCCGTGAACTACGTCGGCGGCCCTCTATTGGTGCTCGCCGGCGCCGGCTCCGGCAAGACCAGCGTGATCACCCGCAAGATCGCGCACCTGATCCAGAACTGCGGCATCCGCGCCCAGTACATCGTCGCCATGACCTTTACCAACAAGGCGGCGCGAGAAATGAAAGAGCGGGTCGGCACCCTGCTCAAGGGCGGCGAAGGCCGCGGCCTGACGGTGTGTACCTTCCACAATCTGGGCCTGAACATCATCCGCAAGGAGCATGTGCGACTGGGCTACAAGCCCGGCTTCTCGATCTTTGACGAGACCGACGTCAAGGCCCTGATGACCGACATCATGCAGAAGGAATACGCAGGCGACGACGGCGTCGACGAAATCAAGAACATGATCGGCTCATGGAAAAACGACCTGATCCTGCCCGCCGAAGCCCTGGAAGCTGCACGCAACCCCAAGGAGCAGACCGCCGCCATCGTCTACACCCACTACCAGCGCACGCTCAAGGCGTTCAACGCAGTGGACTTCGACGACCTGATCCTGCTGCCGGTCAAGCTGTTCCAGGAACACAAGGACATCCTGGAGAAGTGGCAAAACAAGGTACGCTACCTGCTGGTGGACGAATATCAGGACACCAACGCCAGCCAATACCTGCTGGTGAAGTTGCTGATTGGTACGCGCAACCAGTTCACCGTGGTGGGCGACGACGACCAGTCGATCTACGCCTGGCGCGGCGCCCGCCCGGAAAACCTGATGCTGCTCAAGGAAGACTACCCGTCGCTGAAAGTGGTGATGCTGGAGCAGAACTATCGCTCCACCAGCCGCATCCTGCGTTGCGCCAACGTGCTGATCTCCAACAACCCCCACGAGTTTGAAAAACAACTGTGGAGCGAGATGGGTCATGGCGATGAGATCCGCGTGATCCGCTGCCGCAACGAAGACGCGGAAGCCGAACGCGTGGCCGTGGAAATCCTCAGCCTGCACCTGCGCACCGACCGGCCCTACAGCGACTTTGCGATCCTGTATCGCGGCAACTACCAGGCCAAGCTGATCGAGCTGAAACTGCAGCACCACCAGGTGCCGTATCGCCTGTCGGGCGGCAACAGCTTTTTCGGACGCCAGGAAGTAAAAGACCTGATGGCCTACTTCCGGCTGATCGTGAACCCGGACGACGACAACGCCTTCCTGCGGGTGATCAACGTACCGCGCCGGGAAATCGGCTCCACTACCCTGGAAAAGCTCGGCAACTACGCCACCGAACGCAAGATTTCCATGTATGCCGCCACCGACGAAATCGGCCTGGGCGAACACCTGGACACGCGCTTCACAGATCGCCTGTCGCGCTTCAAGCGCTTCATGGACAAGGTGCGCGAACAGTGCGCCGGCGAAGACCCGATCAGCGCCCTGCGCAGCATGGTCATGGACATCGACTATGAAAACTGGCTGCGCACCAACAGTTCCAGCGACAAGGCCGCGGATTACCGCATGGGCAACGTCTGGTTCCTGATCGAAGCGCTGAAGAACACCCTGGAAAAAGACGAAGACGGCGAAATGACCGTCGAGGACGCCATCGGCAAGCTGGTGTTGCGTGACATGCTTGAGCGCCAGCAGGAAGAGGAAGACGGCGCCGAAGGCGTGCAGATGATGACCTTGCATGCCTCCAAGGGCCTGGAATTTCCCTACGTGTTCATCATGGGCATGGAAGAGGAAATCCTCCCACACCGCTCCAGCATCGAAGCCGACACCATCGAGGAAGAACGGCGCCTGGCCTACGTGGGCATCACCCGCGCACGTCAGACCCTGGCCTTCACCTTTGCCGCCAAGCGCAAGCAATACGGCGAAATCATCGATTGTGCCCCCAGCCGGTTCCTTGACGAGCTGCCGCCCGATGACCTGGCCTGGGAAGGCAATGACGACACCCCCACCGAGGTGAAGGCCGTTCGCGGCAACACCGCCCTGGCGGATATACGCGCAATGCTAAAGCGCTAGAATCGACTACTTTTCAATCTACTTTCGGCGCCTGCTGCGCCATCAGAGGAAGCTTTCCGTGGAAGCACTGCACAAGAAAATTCGCGAAGAAGGCATCGTGCTTTCCGATCAGGTTCTCAAGGTCGACGCCTTTTTGAACCACCAGATCGACCCGGCACTGATGAAACTGATCGGCGACGAATTCGCCGCGCTGTTCAAGGATTCGGGGATCACCAAGATCGTCACCATCGAAGCCTCAGGTATTGCACCGGCGATCATGACCGGGCTGAACCTGGGTGTACCGGTGATCTTCGCGCGTAAGCAGCAGTCGTTGACCCTGACGGAAAACCTGCTGTCGGCAACGGTGTATTCCTTCACCAAGAAAACCGAAAGCACTGTGGCGATCTCCCCACGCCACCTGACCAGCAGCGACCGCGTGCTGGTGATCGATGACTTTTTGGCCAACGGCAAAGCGTCCCAGGCGCTGATTTCGATCATCAAGCAGGCCGGCGCGACTGTTGCGGGCTTGGGGATCGTGATCGAGAAGTCGTTCCAGGGTGGGCGTGCGGAGCTGGATGCGCAGGGTTATCGGGTTGAGTCGCTGGCGCGGGTGAAGTCCTTGGCGGGTGGTGTCGTGACCTTCATCGACTAAATCAACGTGTGGGAGCTGGCTTGCCTGCGATAGCGGAGTGTCAAACGACAGAGATGTCGACTGTCAGGCCCTCATCGCAGGCAAGCCAGCTCCCACATTTGATTTGTGTTGCCTGTCAGCGGGCGGTGGCCTGTAGCCCAGCAAGCAATAGCCGCTGATACAAATCCTCTTTAAACCCCTCCGGCTTATCCAGACGCATCCGTACCAAATGCCCGGGATACGCCTGCGGCTCCGGTGCATCCAGTGCCGCCTTGCCCAACTCCAGAATCTCCGTCAGCTTGAATTTGCTCTTGAGCCAGTTCAGCGCTCGCAACAAGTCCCGCTCCTCATCCGTGAAATCACTGCCCAACGGGTATTCCGGGAACAACCGTCGATGCTTGGCCTGAATCGCCTGGAGGCGTTCCGGCGTGTTGTCCGCAAAGCGCGGATCCAGCTGGAAGTCCTTGGGCAGCTTGCCGGCCTTTTGTGCCTGCTCAATCAAGTCGCCCTGGAAACGCGAGTCGGTGATATTGAGCAGCGCTTCGATCACCTTGGCATCCGTCTGCCCGCGCAAGTCGGCAATGCCGTACTCGGTAATGACGATATCCCGCAGGTGCCGGGGAATGGTGCAGTGGCCGTACTCCCAGACAATATTGGAACTGACCTCGCCCGCCGACTCCCGCCAGCTGCGCAAAATCAGGATTGAACGCGCACCGTCCAGCGCATGCCCCTGGGCAACGAAATTGTATTGCCCGCCCACACCGCTGAGCACGCGACCGTCTTCCAGCTGGTCGGCCACGCCGGCACCGAGCAATGTGACCATGATCGCGCTGTTGATAAAGCGCGCATCCAGGCGCTGCAGCCGCTTGAGTTCTTCCTGGCCGTACAGCTCGTTGATATAGCTGATGGCAGTCATGTTGAATTCGAGACGCTTGGCGTGGGTCATTTCCTGCAAGCGCTGGTAAAAACTGCGCGGCCCTAGAAAGAAGCCACCGTGGATCGACACGCCATCGGGTTGCGCCGCATCGTCCAGAGTGCCTTCGTTGGCCTGCGTCTGGGTCGCCACATCCGGGTAGACCTTGCGCCGCACAATCCCCGCATCGGCCAGAACCAACAGCCCGTTGACAAACATCTCGCTGCATCCGTAAAGGCCACGCGCGAAAGGCTCGACACCGCCCTCACGGCTGATCAGTGGCGCCCACTGATACACATCCAGGTCCGTCAGCAGCAATCGATAGGCTTCGTTATCGGCCTGGCGCGCCAGCAAGGCGGCGGTCAGCGCATCGCCCATGGAGCCAATGCCAATCTGCAAGGTGCCGCCGTCACGTACCAGGGTGCTGGCGTGCAGGCCAATAAAATGATCCTGGAAGCCCACCGGCATGTTCGGCGTGGAAAACAATGTGGTGCTGTCTTTTTCATCGAGCAGGTAGTCGAACGCGTCCATGCCCAACTCGGCGTCGCCGGGCATGTAGGGCAGATCGCTGTGGACCTGGCCGACAACGAGGATGGTTTCCCCGGCTTCGCGGCGCTTGGCGATCATCGGCAGCAGGTCGAGGGTGATATCCGGGTTGCAGCTCAGGCTCAGGCGATCAGGATGCTCGGCGCTGCTGGCAACCAGTTGCGCCACCAGGTTCAGGCCGGCGGCGTTGATGTCGCGGGCGGCATGGCTGTAGTTGCTGCTTACGTAATCCTGCTGCGCCGAAGTGCTGTGGAGCAGGCTGCCGGGCTGCATGAAAAACTGCTGCACTTGGATATTTTTCGGCAGGCTGTCCTTGTGCAGGTCGGCGAGGAAGTCCAGTTCAGGGTAGTCACCAAACACCCGCTCGATGAACGGTTCGAGAAAGCGCTTCTGCAAGCCATCGCCCATCGTCGGGCGGCCCAGGCTCAACGCGGTGTAGATCGTCAGCGCCCGCTCCGGCAGTTTGGCAATACGCCGGTACAGCGCGTTGGCGAACAGATTGGGCTTGCCAAGACCCAGCGGCATGCCCATGTGGATATGCGCCGGCAACCGCGCCAGTACGTCGTCAACTGCTTGCTCGATTGAACACAACTGCACCATCGGACTGCTCCCGAACATTCCATGAATTGGAGTTGGACCGAGCTTGCCGGGTCTTTGCTGCAATGAACAGCCTCTAAACATAAATCGCGAGCACAAAAAAGCCGCTCGTAAGCGGCATTTTTGGCGAAGATCGTCTGATTACAGGCCGGACATCTTCTTGATGGCGCCTTTGAGGTCTTCATCCGAGCAATCAGCGCAGGTGCCTTTGGGTGGCATGGCGTTGATACCGGTGATGGCCTTGGCCAGGATGCCATCGAGGCCGCCCTGGTGGTCGGCGCGTTCTTTCCAGGCGGCGGTGTCGCCAACTTTCGGCGCACCCAAGAGGCCAGTACCGTGGCACGCGTTACAGTGCTTGGCGATAATCTCGTCCGGTGTTTTCGCACCGCCACCGCCCGCTGCCACGGCCACTTCCATGCCCTTGCATTCCTGGCCCTGGACGCAAACCTGGCCCACAGGCTCCAGGCGCTTGGCAATGTCATCATTGGTCGCAGCTTGAGCGCTGACAGCCCATAGGGCCAGTACGGTTGCTGGTGCAGCCAGCATTTTCATAATTAGGTTCACGCGTTCACCCTCAATGGTGGCTATTCACGCCTGCGGCCACGGTTTCGCAGGCGGCGAAAGTATAACGGTTAGCCCGGGCTGCCGAAACAACCCTATTAAATAAAGGGAGATACGGCCACACGGATACAGCTATGGGAGCCTCTGCAACGCTGGCAGGGCGCCTCTTTTGTTAAAAGTTCGCGGGCGTGGCTGCGCTGATTAGTCGCGCCGGCACATCGAACGGGTTGCGAAAACGATGGGGCTTGGTGCTTTCAAAGTAGTAGCTATCGCCAGCTTCGAGCACAAAAGTTTCAAGACCGACCACCAATTCCAGGCGACCTTCCAGCAGAATTCCGGTTTCCTCGCCCTCATGGGTGAGCATTTCTTCGCCCGTGTCGGCGCCCGGCGGGTAAATTTCGTTGAGAAAGGCGATGGCCCGGCTCGGGTGCGCCCGGCCCACCAGTTTCATGGTGACGGCACCGTCAGAGATGTCGATCAGCTCATTGGCTTTATAGACGATCTGCGTCGGTATTTCCTGGAGGATCTCCTCGGAAAAGAACTCGACCATGGACATGGGGATACCGCCCAGCACCTTGCGCAGGGAGCTGATCGAGGGGCTGACGCTGTTTTTCTCGATCATCGAAATGGTGCTGTTGGTGACGCCCGCGCGCTTGGCAAGCTCGCGCTGGGAAAGACCTTTGAGTTTACGGATGGATTGCAGTCGTTCGCCGACGTCCAATGCAGGAGCCTCCTAGGATTCAGGCTTTGTTGTAATTGAGCGTTATCATGGCGACAGCGTTCAGTATTTACAACACTTGGGCCTAAATCCCGGGCAGCTGCATTCGTATCCGGCCATCAAGCGCCGCAATAGAGCCTGGGCACCCGGCGCAGGTTGCAGAAAATCTGGTAGGGAATGGTATCGGCAGCAGTGGCGACGTCACTGGCGAGGATGTTCTTGCCCCACAACTCCACGGTTGAACCAAGGCCCGCCTGGGGTAAGTCGGTGAGGTCGACACACAGCATGTCCATGGACACGCGCCCCAGCAGTTGGCTGCGCTGGCCCGCCACCAGCACCGGCGTACCGGTTGGCGCGTGGCGGGGGTAACCGTCGGCATAGCCCATGGCAACCACTCCGATGCGCATCGGCTTGGGCGTGACAAACCTGGCGCCATAGCCCACGGGTTCGCCAGCCGGCAGTTCGCGTACACAAATGATTTTGGACTCCAGGGTCATCACCGGCTGCAACCGTGCGGCAAAGGCCTGGTCTTCGCCAAATGGCGTTGCGCCGTAGAGCATGATGCCTGGGCGTACCCAATCGCTGGCCACGCCTGGCCAGCCTAATACAGACGGGGAGTTACGCAGGCTGACTTCGGCAGCCAAGCCTTGGCGAGCTGCTTCGAATACCGTGACTTGTTCGTTGCTGCTGACGCAATCGAGCTCATCGGCGCGGGCAAAATGGCTCATCAACACGATCTTCGCGACTTTGCCGCTGGCCAGCAGACGCTGGTACGCCTCTTGATAATCCTTGGGATGCAAGCCGACACGGTGCATGCCCGAGTCCAGCTTGAGCCACACGGTCAGCGGTTTGCTCAGTTTGGCCTGTTCGATGGCCTCAAGCTGCCACAACGAATGCACCACACACCACAAATCCTGTTCGATGATCAGCGGCAACTCGTCCGCCTCAAAAAAGCCTTCCAGCAACAGCACTGGCGCGCGAATGCCGGCGGCACGCAGTTCCAGGGCTTCCTCGATGCACGCCACGGCAAACCCGTCGGCTTCGGTTTCCAGTGCCTGGGCCACACGCACGGCACCATGGCCGTAGGCATCGGCCTTGATCACGGCGAGCGCCTTGGCCCCCGTGACTTCACGGGCCAATTGGTAGTTGTGGCGCAGGGCTTGAAGGTCGATCAGGGCACGGGCTGGACGCATGGCGGCAGGCTTCTAGGCAGCAAGGTGAAGAAAAACCGGTGCCGACCAACAACGTCGGCGCCGGGAGAGGGATCGTTGCTAAGGCAGCGCCGCCACGACGGACAGCTCTACCAGGATTTGCGGCTCGCACAATTTGGCTTCAACCGTGGCACGGGCCGGAGCGACGCCTTTGGGCAGCCACTTGTCCCACACCGCGTTCATGCCGGCGAAGTCGGCGTCAATATCCTTCAGGTCGATGGTCACCGACAGCAACCTGGACTTGTCGGTACCGGCCAGGTCCAGTAAACGCTCGATATTGACCAGGGTTTCACGGGTCTGCTGTTCAATCCCGGCACTCAGGTCGTCGCCGACTTGCCCGGCCAGATACACGGTACCGCTGTGAACCACGATCTGGCTCATGCGCTCATTGGTGAGCTGGCGCTGGATTGACATGTTGTGCGGACTCCTGGTGATTGCCATAACGGGAAATATCGAGGCCGGCGGCGCTGATCTGCGGCGTTTTCTTTGCCATCAGGTCGGCCAGCAAGCGGCCAGAGCCACAGGCCATGGTCCAGCCGAGCGTGCCGTGACCGGTATTCAGGAACAGGTTCTTGAATGGGGTGGCACCGACAATCGGCGTGCCGTCGGGTGTGGTCGGACGCAGACCGGTCCAGAAACTGGCTTGGGCCAAATCGCCGCCCTGAGGATAAAGGTCGTTGACGATCATCTCCAGGGTTTCACGTCGACGTGGATTCAGCGACAGGTCAAAACCGGCTATTTCAGCCATGCCGCCGACACGAATACGGTTGTCGAAACGGGTGATCGCGACCTTGTAGGTCTCATCGAGAATGGTCGAGGTGGGCGCCATTGCCGGGTTGGTGATCGGCACGGTCAGCGAGTAGCCCTTGAGCGGGTAAACCGGTGCCTTGATCCCCAGGGGCTTGAGCAGCTTCGGCGAGTAACTGCCGAGGGCCAGTACATAGCGGTCGGCGGTTTCCAGCTTGCCGTCGATCCACACGCCGTTAATGCGATCACCGGCGTAATCGAGGCGCTGGATGTCCTGCTCGAAACGGAACTCCACGCCCAACTGCTTGCACATCTCGGCCAGCCGCGTAGTGAACATCTGGCAGTCGCCCGTCTGGTCATTCGGCAGCCGCAAAGCACCGGCGAGGATATCCGTAACGCTGGCCAGGGCCGGTTCAACACGGGCAATACCGGCGCGATCAAGCAGTTCGAACGGCACGCCGGACTCTTTCAACACCGCGATATCCTTGGCGGCACCGTCAAGTTGGGCCTGGGTGCGGAACAGCTGGGTCGTACCGAGGCTGCGGCCTTCGTAGGCAATGCCGGTCTCGGCACGCAATTCGTCGAGGCAGTCGCGGCTGTACTCGGACAGGCGCACCATGCGCTCCTTGTTCACGGCATAGCGGCTGGCCGTGCAGTTGCGCAGCATCTGCGCCATCCACAGGTATTGATCGATATCGGCGGTTGCCTTGATCGCCAGCGGCGCGTGGCGCTGCAGCAACCACTTGATAGCCTTGAGCGGCACACCCGGCGCGGCCCATGGCGAGGCGTAGCCAGGGGACACCTGGCCGGCGTTGGCGAAACTGGTTTCCATGGCAGCGGCAGGCTGACGGTCGACCACCACGACATCGAAGCCGGCCCGCGCCAAATAGTAGGCACTGGTCACCCCAATGACACCGCTACCCAAGACCAGAACGCGCATTTTTATATCCTCATCACGGGCTTAGCCGCTGACGTGTGTTATTCGAGCAATGATGGACGCAGTGTAAAAAACAATCACCAGTGCATTTCACTATATAAATGCCTATATTTGGCGACAATTCTTGGCAAAAACCCTTTTCACAGAGGCGTATCCCCTATGCGTACCAACACCCAGACCAAGCGGGAGCTGGACAAGATCGACCGCAATATCCTGCGCATCCTGCAAACCGACGGGCGCATTTCGTTCACAGAGCTGGGGGAAAAGGTCGGGCTGTCCACCACTCCCTGTACCGAGCGGGTGCGGCGCCTGGAGCGCGAAGGGATCATCATGGGCTACAACGCGCGGCTCAACCCGCAGCATTTGAAAGGCAGCCTGCTGGTATTTGTCGAGATCAGCCTGGATTACAAGTCTGGCGACACCTTTGAGGAATTTCGCCGCGCCGTGCTGAAACTGCCTCATGTGCTGGAGTGCCACTTGGTATCAGGGGACTTCGACTACCTGGTGAAAGCGCGTATCTCGGAGATGGCTTCGTACCGCAAACTCCTGGGCGATATCCTGCTCAAGTTGCCCCATGTGCGCGAATCCAAGAGCTATATCGTGATGGAAGAGGTGAAGGAGAGCCTGAACCTGCCGATCCCCGATTGACTCAGTCAGACCAGCACTTGCCGGGTACTCGCCATGTACTCATGGATCTGCTTCTCGACACGCGGATGAATCAGCTCAACCGGTCGGCGCCCATTGGGGCATGGCAAGGTCTTGGTGGTGCCGAACAGGCGACAGATCAGTGGCCGCTCGTCATACACCGTGCACCCATGGGGCCCCAGGTGCACGCAGTTCAGCTCATCCATGGCGGCCTCCTGCTCGGCGGCCGTCTTGCGTGGCAGGCGCGACATTTCCTCAGGCGAAGTGGTCACCGGCCCACAGCAGTCATGGCAACCCGGAACACATTCAAATGAAGGAATCTGTCTGCGCAGCGCGCTGACTTTCTGACTGTTGCAACTCATCGAAACACATACCCAACGGCGAATAGGCGTGGATTCTGACGCAAAACGCAGCGCGCAGACAGCTTCATCGGACCGCTGTATCCTGCGTCAAATTTTCCAAACAGGGAGGCTCCCCATGACCGCCAGCGCCAGGCATACCGCGTCCTACTACGCCGCCAGCAGCGTGCCGCACCCCGAGTACCCGGCGTTGACAGGCGAGCTGCGCGCCGATGTATGCGTGATTGGCGCGGGGTATTCCGGGCTCAACACGGCTTTGGAGCTGGCCGAGCGCGGCTTCAGCGTGGTGGTGCTGGAAGCGCGCAGAATCGGCTGGGGCGCCAGCGGGCGTAATGGCGGCCAGTTGATTCGCGGCGTCGGCCACGGGCTGGATCAGTTCGCGTCCGTGATCGGCAGTGACGGCGTGCGCCAGATGAAGCTGATGGGGCTGGAAGCCGTGGAGATCGTGCGTGAACGCGTAGAACGCTTCCAGATTCCCTGCGACCTGACCTGGGGCTACTGCGACCTGGCCAACAAACCCCGTGATTTGCAGGGCCTGGCGCAAGATGCCGAAGAACTGCGCAGCCTGGGCTACCGCCACGAGGTACGCCTGCTGCAAGCCAGCCAGATGAGCAGCGTGATCGGCTCCGAGCGCTATGTGGGTGGCATGATCGACATGGGCTCTGGTCACCTGCACCCACTGAACCTGGCGCTGGGCGAGGCGGCCGCCGCGCAGCAGTTGGGCGTGAAGTTGTTCGAGCAGTCTGAAGTGACGCGCATCGACTACGGCCCCGAAGTCAAGGTGCACACCGCCCAGGGCCACGTACGTGCCAAGACCCTGGTGCTGTGCTGCAACGCCTACCTGAATGGGCTCAACCCGCAGTTGAGTGGCAAGGTCCTACCGGCCGGCAGCTACATCATCGCCACCGAGCCCTTGAGTGAAGCGCAAGCGACCCGCCTGCTGCCGCAGAACATGGCCGTGTGTGACCAGCGCGTGACGGTGGACTACTTCCGCCTGTCCGCCGACCGCCGCCTGTTGTTCGGCGGCGCCTGCCACTATTCCGGACGCGACCCCAAGGATATCGGCGCCTATATGCGACCGAAAATGTTGCAGGTATTCCCGCAACTGGCCGACGTGAAGATCGACTACCAGTGGGGCGGCATGATCGGCATCGGCGCCAACCGCCTGCCGCAGATCGGCCGGTTGGCGGATCAACCCAATGTGTATTACGCCCAGGCTTACGCGGGTCACGGCCTGAATGCCACGCACCTTGCGGGCAGGTTGCTCGGCGAAGCCATCAGCGGCCAGCAACAGGGGCGTTTCGACCTGTTCGCTCAGGTGCCGCACATCACCTTCCCCGGTGGCAAACACTTGCGTTCACCGCTGCTGGCGCTGGGGATGCTCTGGCACCGCCTCAAAGAACTGGTGTGATCAACTGCGCCAGAACGGCTTCAAGCCTTCCTGGCGCGCCTGTTCAGCGGTCAAACCCACGTCCAGCAGCTGCTCGCGGGTCAGCGTAAGCAACGCCTTGCGCGTGTGACGACGGTGCCAGAACAGGCTCCAGCGGCTGCCGACAGGCGCAGTCGTTGCCCGCTCCTGCCCTGCTTCCAGTTCTTGGCCGTGTAGCGCCAGCCGCACATCGCTCATGCCGTTCATTTTGCTGCCCCTCGTTGGCTTGTTGCATTGAGTGACTAGGATGGGGGCACGGGCAAAACCATTACAGATCCAGCCTGTTTTTATTAAATCCATACAGATACTGCCTATGGATGGCTGAATCCTGTATTTTCACTCTATCTGTACTGGTCTATCAGGAGCGGCCGCCATGACCCTTTACGTCAACCTCGCTGAATTGCTCGGCACTCGCATCGAACAAGGCTTCTATCGCCCCGGCGATCGCTTGCCCTCGGTGCGAGCCTTGAGCGTGGAGCACGGGGTCAGCCTGAGTACCGTGCAGCAGGCCTATCGGTTGCTGGAAGACAACGGCCTGGCAATGCCCAAGCCCAAGTCCGGTTACTTTGTACCCGCCGGTCGCGAGCTGCCGGCCCTGCCCGAGGTAGGCCGCCCGGCCCAACGGCCGGTAGAGATCTCCCAGTGGGACCAGGTGCTTGAGCTGATTCGCGCGGTACCCCGCAAAGACGTCATACAGATGGGCCGTGGTATGCCAGATGTATTGTCACCCACCCTGAAACCTTTGCTGCGCAGCCTGGCGCGGGTGAGTCGTCGCCAGGATCTGCCGGGCCTGTATTACGACAACATCCTTGGCTGTATGGAATTGCGCGAGCAAATCGCTCGACTGTCGCTGGACTCCGGCTGCCAACTGACCGCTGAAGACATTGTGATCACCACCGGCTGCCATGAGGCGCTGTCGGCCAGCATCCGGGCGATCTGCGAGCCCGGCGATATTGTTGCGGTGGACTCGCCCAGCTTCCACGGCGCCATGCAGACCCTCAAGGGCCTGGGCATGAAAGCCCTGGAAATCCCCACCGACCCGATCACCGGCATTAGCCTGGAAGCGCTGGAACTGGCGCTGGAACAGTGGCCGATCAAAGTCATCCAGCTCACGCCCAACTGCAACAACCCGTTGGGCTACATCATGCCGGAGGCGCGCAAACGCGCACTGCTAACACTCGCGCAGCGCTATGACGTGGCAATCATCGAAGACGATGTGTATGGCGAACTGGCCTACAGCTACCCACGCCCGCGCACCATTAAATCCTTCGATGACGATGGCCGCGTGCTGCTCTGCAGCTCATTCTCGAAAACCCTGGCACCCGGGTTACGCATTGGCTGGGTGGCGCCGGGGCGCTACCTGGACCGGGTGTTGCACATGAAATACATCAGCACAGGCTCTACCGCCACCCAGCCGCAGATTGCGATTGCCGAATTTCTCAAAAACGGCCATTTCGAACCGCATTTGCGCCGGATGCGCACGCAATACCAGCGCAATCGCGACTTGATGCTCGACTGGGTGAGCCGCTACTTCCCGGCAGGCACGCGCGCCAGTCGGCCCCAAGGCAGCTTCCTGCTGTGGATCGAACTGCCGGAGGGCTTCGACACCTTGAAGCTCAATCGCGTGTTGGTGGAACAAGGCGTGCAAGTGGCCGTAGGCAGCATCTTTTCTGCCTCCGGCAAATACCGTAACTGCCTGCGTATGAACTATGCCGCCAAGCCAACCCCGCAGATTGAAGAAGCGGTGCGCAAGGTCGGCGCCGCCGCGCTCAAGATGCTGGCAGAGACGCTGCACTGACCTTTCGCCGGAAAAGGCCGTCATATATCGATAACCGCCCTGACCTGGAAGCAGCTCCCTTGATAATTCGACGGCTATTACCGTTTTTGCTGTTGGGCACCTTGGCCCTGGGCGGCTGCGCCACGGTCGACACACCGCGTATTCCCAGCGATGCCCTGCCGGCGAACGGCTCCTCGTTCGGTCGCTCGATCCAGGCCCAGGCGGCGCCGCACCAAGGGCGCTCGGGTTTTCGCTTGCTGCCCAACAGCAGTGAAGCCTTCATGGCTCGCGCCGAGCTGATCCGCAACGCCCAATCCAGCCTCGATTTGCAGTACTACATCGTTCACGACGGCATCAGCACGCGTATGCTTGTGGACGAACTGCTCAAGGCCGCCGACCGCGGTGTGCGTGTGCGCATCCTGCTGGACGACACCACCAGCGACGGCCTCGACCAAATCATCGCCACCCTCGCCGCCCACCCCAAAATCGAAATTCGCCTGTTCAACCCCCTGCATTTGGGCCGCAGCACCGGCGTTACACGCGCCATGGGCCGTGTATTCAACCTGTCGCTGCAACATCGGCGCATGCACAACAAACTGTGGCTGGCGGATAACAGCGTGGCCATTGTGGGCGGGCGCAATCTGGGGGACGAATATTTCGACGCCGAGCCCAACCTGAACTTCACCGATATCGACATGCTCAGCGTCGGACCGGTGGCAGAGCAACTGGGTCACAGTTTCGATCAGTACTGGAACAGCGCACTGAGCAAACCTATTGATGAGTTTGTCTCGAAGATGCCCTCCAAAATCGATCTGGCCGTCGCCCGCGGGCGCCTGGAAGCTTCATTGGCGCAATCGCGTCAGCAGAACCACGCCCTGTATAACCGCCTGCGTACCTACCAGACCCGACCACGTATGGACATCTGGCGCCGTGAGCTGATCTGGGCCTGGAATCAGGCGCTGTGGGACGCACCGAGCAAGGTGCTGGCCAAGGCTGATCCGGACCCGCAGTTGCTGCTCACCACCCAACTGGCCCCGGAGCTGGAAGGGGTCAGCCGTGAACTGATCATGATTTCGGCGTACTTCGTTCCGGGGTCGCCCGGGCTGGTGTACCTGACGGGTCGGGCCGACGCAGGGGTGTCAGTGAGCCTGCTGACCAATTCCCTTGAAGCCACTGACGTACCGGCCGTGCACGGCGGTTACGCGCCCTATCGCAAGGCACTGCTGGAGCATGGGGTCAAACTTTATGAGCTGCGCCGACAACCAGGCGACCCCAGTGCCAGCAGTGGCCCGCACCTGTTTCGTCGAGGCAGCCTCTACGGCTCCGATTCGAGCCTGCACAGCAAGGCAATGATCTTCGATCGCGAGAAGTCATTTATCGGCTCGTTCAATTTCGACCCGCGCTCGGTGCTGTGGAACACCGAAGTCGGCGTGCTGGTGGACAGCCCTGAACTGGCGGAGCATGTGCGCAACCTGGCGCTGGAAGGTATGGCGCCGACGCTGAGCTACGAGGCGAAATTGCAGGATGGCAATGTGGTGTGGGTCACCGAGGACAACGGGCAATTGCACACCCTGACCCGCGAGCCCGGCAGTTGGTGGCGCCGTTTCAATGCTTGGTTCGCCACGTCAGTTGGCCTGGAACGTATGCTTTAAGCCAAAGAAGTTCAGGCAGGCTGCGCTGCTCCAAACGCCCCTTGGCGCAGCAACAGCACCACCAGCCCCAACGCCCCCGCCGCCATCAGCAATGGCAGTGCATGACCGCTGACCCATTGGCTGCCCGCACCCGCCACCAGCGGCCCGATCAGGCAGCCAATGCCCCACAGCTGCGCCACGTGGGCGTTGGCACGCACCAACGCATCATCACGGTAGCGCTCGCCAATCAAAATCAGCGACAGGGTAAACAACCCACCCGCGCTGGCGCCGAACAGCACCCACACCGGCCAGATCAGCAGTGTGTGCATCAACAACGGCACCGCCAGGCTCGACGCCAGCAACAGCAGCGCACACCCCAGGAACAACGTGCGGCGCGGCAAGTAATCGGCCAGGGCGCCAATGGGCAATTGCAGCAGCGCATCACCCACGACCACTGTGCTGACCATCGCCAAGGCAATCTCGGCAGTGAAGCCCTGTTGCAGGCAGTACACCGGCAACAGCGTCAGAATCATCGCTTCGAATGCGGCGAATAACGCCACCGCCCAGGCAATCGCCGGCAAGCTCAGGCAAAAGCGCCACAGCTCGCTGAACGTCACGCCGAACGCATCAGCCGTCGGCGCCCCGGATCGCCCCAGCAACAGCAGCGGCGCCACTACCAAAAGGCCGACGCCCACCCAGAACCCGTAATCATGATCGGTGCCCATCAGGCCCAGCAGCAAGGGTCCCGACAGCTGGCTCAAGGCATAAGTGCAGCCATACAGCGCCACCAGACGGCCGCGCCACTGCTCGACCACCAGTTGGTTGATCCAGCTTTCACCCAGGATAAATACGATGGTCAGGATCACCCCGATCATCAACCGCAGCACCAGCCACACCGGGTAGCTGGGCAGGATCGCCAGCAAACCGATAGACAGCGCCCCGGCCCACAGGCACAGGCGCATCAGGTTGGCAGTGCCGAGCCAGGACGCCATTCGGCTGGAGACCTTGGCACCCAGCAATACGCCGAATGCCGGCATCGCCGCCATCACGCCAATGGCGAAGCTGCCGTAGCCCCAGCCTTCAAGACGCAGGGATACCAACGGCATGCTCACGCCCAAGGCCAGGCCAACGCTGAGTACCGATGCCAGAACGGCGAAATAAGTCGCCCAACGCATTGCCACGCTCCTGTGGATAATTTACGGGTCGCACAAAACAGTGTGGGAGGGGGCTTGCTCCCGATAACGGTGGGCCAGTCACCACATGCAGTGGCTGACACCCAGCTATCGGGGGCAAGCCCCCTCCCACATTTGGCCTGCAGTGCTGCTTAGAGTTTGATCCAGGTCGCCTTCAGCTCGGTGTACTTGTCGAACGCATGCAGCGACTTGTCGCGGCCATTACCCGACTGCTTGAAACCACCAAACGGTGCGGTCATGTCGCCGCCGTCGTACTGGTTAACCCAGACGCTGCCGGCACGCAGGGCCTTGGCCGTCAGGTGCGCCTTGGAGATATCCGCCGTCCATACCGCTGCGGCCAGGCCGTATTGGGTGTCGTTGGCAATGGCGATGGCTTCTTCGGCGCTGTCGAAAGTGAGCACCGACAGGACCGGGCCAAAGATCTCTTCCTGAGCGATCTTCATGGCATTGGTCACGCCGTCGAAAATAGTTGGCTCGACGTAGGTGCCACCGGTTTCTTCCAGTGTGCGCTTACCGCCAGCGACCAGCTTGGCACCGTCAGCATGACCGGACTCAATGTAGGACAGCACGTTGTTCATCTGCTGCGTATCCACCAGCGCACCCACGTTGGTGGCTGGGTCCAGTGGGTTGCCCGGCTTCCAGCCTTTGAGCGCCTCGATCACCAGCGGCAGGAAGGTGTCCTTGATGGAACGCTCCACGAGCAGGCGCGAACCGGCAGTGCAGACTTCACCCTGGTTGAAGGCGATGGCACTGGCCGCAGATTCGGCGGCGGCTTGCAGATCCGGCGCATCGGCAAACACAATATTAGGGCTCTTGCCGCCCGCCTCCAGCCACACACGCTTCATGTTTGATTCGCCGGAGCGGATCAGCAGTTGCTTGGCGATCTTGGTGGAGCCAGTGAACACCAACGTATCCACGTCCATATGCACCGCCAGGGCGTTACCCACCGTGTGGCCATAGCCTGGCAATACGTTGAACACGCCTTTTGGAATGCCGGCTTCGACGGCCAGGGCGGCGATACGGATGGCGGTCAGCGGGGATTTTTCGGACGGTTTGAGGATCACCGAGTTACCGGTGGACAACGCCGGGCCGAGTTTCCAGCAGGCCATCATCAATGGGAAGTTCCACGGCACGATGGCGCCGACCACGCCGACTGGCTCGCGGGTCACCAGGCCCAGTTGATCATGAGGGGTGGCCGCGACTTCGTCGTAGATCTTGTCGATTGCCTCACCGCTCCAGCTCAGGGCATTTGCCGCACCGGGAACGTCGATGTTCAGGGAGTCGCTGATCGGCTTGCCCATGTCCAGGGTTTCAAGCAGTGCCAACTCTTCGGCATTGGCCTTGAGCAGCGCGGCGAAACGGATCATGGTGGCTTTGCGCTTGGCCGGCGCCAGGCGCGACCAGACACCGGAATTGAAGGTGGCGCGGGCGTTTTCCACGGCGCGCTGGGCGTCAGCCGCGTCACAGCTGGCGACAGTGGCCAGCAGACGACCGTCGACCGGGCTGATGCATTCGAAGGTGTCACCGGAAACGGCGGCGGTGTATTCGCCATTGATGTAGGCGCGGCCTTCGATCTTCAGATCCTTGGCGCGTTGTTCCCAGTCGGCACGGGTCAGGGTGGTCATGCGAGTGTCCTCCTCTTATTGAATAGAGGGCCAGGCGGGTGTCCCCCCGGCAGCCTCAAAGAATTCTTGCCCGCCAGCCAGCTGTTCGGCGCAAGGCAGCTGCCACCCTAAACCAGCGGCTGGGGATGTTTCAATATATTTGACATAACGGCGGTAAACGCCCTTGCGATGTTCATTTTAATAAACATAGACTTTGGGCTCTCCAACCGCAGGCCAGACGGGACACGCACATGAGCATCCAGGATATCGTCGACTTCAGCCAAGCCAGCACAGCCCCCGAACGCTACCGCCCTGCTGCAGAAAAAATCCTCAAGGGCGATCCCGAGCAAACGATCTACAACCACTACAACAGCCCGTGTGGCCAGATGAATGCAGGGGTATGGGAAGGTGAAGTCGGGCAGTGGAAGGTCAACTACACCGAGCATGAATACTGCGAAATTGTGCAGGGGGTTTCCGTACTGCGTGACGCCGCGGGCAACGCCAAGACCTTGCGCGCCGGCGACCGCTTCGTGATCCCCGCTGGCTTCAAGGGCACCTGGGAAGTGCTGGAAGCGTGCCGCAAGATCTACGTGGTGTTCGAGCAGAAAGCCTGATCAGCAAATCCCAGGCAAAAAAAAGCCCGCATCGTGAGATACGGGCTTTTTTTCACAAGGAAGAAAATCAATTACTTGATTTTGCCTTCTTTGTAGATCACGTGCTTGCGAACGCGCGGGTCGAACATTTTCTTTTCGAGCTTGTCCGGGGTAGTACGCTTGTTCTTGTCGGTAGTGTAGAAGTGACCAGTACCGGCGCTAGAGATCATTCGAATCAATTCACGCATGATAGAGCTCCTTAGATCTTGCCAGCGGCGCGGATTTCGGCCAGCACGACAGTGATGCCACGCTTGTCGATAATACGCATGCCTTTGGCAGATACACGCAGGCGAACAAAACGTTTCTCTTCTTCAACCCAGAAGCGGTGATGCTGCAGGTTCGGCAGGAAACGACGACGGGTTTTGTTATTTGCGTGGGAAATGTTATTCCCAGTCACCGGACCCTTACCGGTAACTTGACAGACTCTCGACATGCCTCAGCCCTCTAAAACCACATGCCCAACCCGGCATGGGTTGGCCGCTTAATCTCTCAGTCATTTGGCGCCAGGCGCCGCGTTTCTTTAGGGTCTTACCGGCTACACCTACAAGCGAAGGAACCGGGCCCCTAGAAAAGAGCGCTGCTTTATACCAGAAAGACCCCAGTGCAACAACAGCCCGTGTGTTTTTACCAACGTAAATCTTGGTGCCGGACGCCCGAACCGCTGCCAATAGGGGCCGCTGTAACAGCCGACCGCTCGTCGCACAGAATGATTTACAGCGCCCGCAGGCACAGGGAAGTGCACGGCGAAACGCGCTGAGGCGCCATCAAAACAGCATTTTGGCCAAAAGCACAGGCAAAAATGGGCTAGTCATTTATCAATCAGACCTCTACGGTAGGCTTTTTCCAGACTGCACTCGCAGATGGGCCTTCGATCTGCACAGGAAACCGAATATGCGCCTCGCTGCCCTACCACTACTGCTTGCCCCCTTCTTTATCGCACCGATGGCCGTTGCAGCCACCAACTTGAGCGTCTGCACCGAGGCCAGCCCCGAAGGGTTCGATGTGGTGCAGTACAACTCGCTGACCACCACCAACGCCTCGGCGGACGTGCTGATGAACCGCCTGGTGGACTTTGATGCGGCCAGCGGCAAGCTGGTACCGAGCCTGGCAGACAGCTGGGAAGTTTCCCCCGATGGTCTGACCTACACCTTCAAGCTGCACCCGGGCGTGAAATTTCACCGTACCGATTATTTCAGCCCAAGCCGCACGCTGACCGCCGAAGACGTGCGCTTCAGCTTCGAGCGCATGCTCGATCCGGCCAACCCGTGGCACAAGATCGCCCAGAGCGGCTTCCCCCACGCCCAGTCCCTGCAATTGCCGGCACTGGTCAAGAAGATCGATGCCCTCGATCCGCTGACGGTGCGTTTCACCCTCGACCACGCCGATTCCACCTTTCTCCCGGCGTTGAGCATGGGCTTTGCCTCGATCTACCCGGCTGAATATGCCGACAAACTGCTCAAGGCCGGCACACCCGAGAAACTCAACAGTCAGCCCATCGGCACCGGCCCGTTCGTGTTCGTGCGCTTCCAGAAAGATGCCGTGGTGCGCTACAAGGCCAACCCGAACTATTTCGCGGGCAAACCGGCTGTGGATAACTTGATCTTTGCCATCACCCCGGACGCCAACGTACGGTTGCAGAAACTGCATCGCAACGAATGTCAGATTGCCCTGTCGCCCAAGCCCCTGGATGTAGGCGAAGCCGAAAAAGACCCGGCGCTGAAGGTGGAAAAAACCGCTGCCTTCATGACGGCTTTCGTCGCCATCAACAGCCAGCACCCACCGCTGGACAAACCCGAAGTACGCCAGGCGATCAACCTGGCCTTTGACAAGGGCAGCTACCTCAAGGCCGTCTTCGAGGGCACCGCCGAAGCAGCCAACGGTGTGTACCCACCCAATACCTGGAGCTATGCCAAGGATTTGCCAGGCTACCCACAGGATCTGGCCAAGGCCAAGGCGCTGCTGGAACGTGCCGGGCTCAAGGACGGTTTCAAGACCACGATATGGACGCGTCCTACCGGCAGCCTGCTGAACCCCAACCCGAACCTCGGCGCCCAACTGCTACAGGCCGACCTGGCCAAGGTTGGCATCCAGGCTGAAATTCGTGTGATCGAATGGGGCGAATTGATTCGCCGCGCCAAGGCCGGCGAACACGACCTCCTGTTCATGGGCTGGGCCGGCGACAACGGCGACCCGGACAACTTCCTGACCCCGCAATTTTCCTGCGCAGCGCTGAAATCCGGCACCAACTTCGCCCGCTACTGCGACCCCGCTTTGGATAAGTTGATCAGCGCTGGCAAGACCACCAGCGAGCAAGGCGTACGCACCAAGCTGTACCAACAGGCCCAGGCGCAGATCCAGCAGCAGGCGCTGTGGCTGCCGCTGGCGCATCCGACGGCGTTTGCATTGGCGCGCAAGAATGTCGAGGGTTACCAGGTAAGCCCGTTCGGCCGCCAGGATTATTCGAAAATCAGCCTCAAGCCCTAGGGCGCAACCCCTGTCCCTGTAGGAGCGAGCTTGTTCGCTCCTACAGGGACAGAGGTGGCTATACCCATCCGTATTCAGCCATCGACAGCGGATCACCATCTCCCACAATGATGTGATCCAGCACCCGCACATCCACCACCTCCAACGCCTTTTGCAGCATTTTGGTCAATCTGCGATCAGATGCACTGGGCTCCGCATTCCCGGAGGGATGGTTGTGGCACAAAATCACCGCTGCCGCGTTATGCGCCAAGGCACGCTTGACCACCTGCCGCGGGTAAACAATCGCAGTGTCGATGGTGCCCTGAAACAACGCCTCGAAACCCAGTACACGATGCTTTGAGTCCAGGAACAGACAGCCGAATATCTCATGAGGCTCATGGCGCAACAGCGCCTTGAGGTATTGACGCACAGCCAGCGGGCTCTCCACTACCGAGTCGGCGCGCAAGCGTTCGGCCAGATGGCGCCGGGACATTTCCAGCACCGCCTGCAATTGGGCGAACTTCGCCGGCCCCAGCCCCATATGCTGGCTGAACAGCGCCTGGCTGGCCTCCAACAGCGGGCGCAGGCCGCCAAACTGCACCAGCAGATCACGCGCCAGATCCACCGCACTTCGACCGGAAACGCCAGTACGCAGGAAGATCGCCAACAATTCGGCATCGGACAGGCTCGCCGCGCCACCTTCCAACAGCTTCTCCCGTGGACGCTCCGCCACGGGCCAATCACGAATACTCATCCCACCTCCGTCTGTATCTGCTGCGCTGTTGCGCGGCAGACGCTGTGTTATCGTAGGCCCTCTTTTTTGCATGCGATTTCACCTGGGGAGGGGTCATCGCAGGCGTCACTGAACTGGCATCACTGAACTGGAAAGGCAAACCAATGCAGCGTCTGTATCGGAAACGCATCGTTCTCGGCGTCGGCGGCGGCATTGCCGCCTACAAGAGCGCAGAGTTGGTTCGCAGGCTCCTGGACCAGGGCGCGGAAGTGCGCGTGGTCATGACCCGTGGTGGCAGTGAGTTCATCACCCCGTTGACCATGCAGGCCCTGTCCGGCCACCCGGTTCACCTCGACCTGCTGGACCCGGCGGCCGAAGCCGCCATGGGCCATATCGAACTGGCCAAATGGGCCGACCTGGTGCTGATCGCCCCGGCCACCGCCGACCTGATCGCCCGCCTGGCCCAGGGCATCGCCGATGACCTGCTGACCACCCTGGTATTGGCCACCGACGCCACCGTCGCGATCGCCCCGGCCATGAACCAGGCCATGTGGCGCGACCCGGCCACCCAAGCCAATACCCAACTCCTGCAAAGCCGTGGCCTCAAAGTGTTTGGCCCCGCATCCGGCAGCCAGGCCTGTGGCGACGTCGGCATGGGCCGGATGCTCGAAGCCACCGACCTTGCGCTGTGCGCCGCCGAGTGCTTCCAGCACCTGGCCCTGACCGGCAAGCACGTGCTGATCACCGCAGGCCCGACCCAGGAAAACATCGACCCGGTGCGCTACATCACCAACCATAGCTCAGGAAAAATGGGCTTTGCGTTGGCAGAAGCTGCGGTCGAGGCAGGCGCACGGGTGACCCTGATCACAGGCCCCGTGCATTTGCCGACCCCTGATCGCGTCACGCGAATCGACGTAGTCAGCGCCCGGGACATGCTGGCGGCCTGTGAAGCCGCCATTCCCTGTGACCTGTTCATCGCCTCGGCAGCGGTGGCGGATTACCGCCCTGAAGTCGTAGCCCCGCAAAAGCTCAAGAAAGACCCTACAAGCGGCGACGGCCTGCTCCTGCAAATGGTGCGCAACCCGGACATCCTGGCCACCATCGCCACCCGTCCGGACCGTCCGTTCAGTGTCGGTTTCGCTGCCGAGACCGAGCACCTTCTGGACTACGCCGCGCGCAAACTGAAAGACAAAAACCTCGACTTGATCGTTGCCAATGATGTCGCCAACCCGAGCATCGGCTTCAACAGCGAGGAAAATGCCTGCAGCGTGATCGACCGCGAGCTGCACGCCACCCTTTTCGCCCAGACCAGCAAGGGCAAGATTGCCCGCCAACTGATCTCTTTTATCGCCCAACGGCTGAACCAGGTTTAATTTTCATGCACGCTTTGCAAGCCAAGATCCTCGACCCCCGCATCGGCAACGAATTCCCCCTGCCGGCCTACGCCACACCGGGCTCCGCCGGCCTGGACCTGCGCGCCATGCTCAAGGAAGACACCGTTCTTGAGCCAGGCCAGACCATCCTGATCCCGACCGGCCTGTCGATCTATGTCGGCGACCCGGGCCTGGCGGCGCTGATCCTGCCGCGCTCCGGCCTGGGCCACAAACACGGCATCGTGCTCGGTAACCTGGTCGGCCTGATCGACTCCGACTACCAGGGCGAGCTGATGGTGTCGTGCTGGAACCGTGGCCAGACTGCTTTCAACATCGCCGTCGGCGAGCGCATCGCCCAACTGGTCCTGGTGCCGGTGGTGCAGGCGCATTTTGAATTGGTGCAGGAATTCGACGAAACCCAGCGCGGCGCAGGCGGTTTTGGGCATTCCGGAAGTCACTGACTAAGCTGAACGTGGCCGGATGCAATCGTCCGGCCACGCGCCACCGCCCGGCTTTTCAGGATGAAGAATGCGCGGAAATAATCATCGAGATTTCTCCAATGAAATCAAAGGACTACGTAAAAATAATGCTAGCGCCAATGCGCCGATGGCATTTTTACACCACGAACTCTCTGCCGAAAACGCCGTCATACCCTTCAGTTTGAGCCTGCCGGCCAGCCACATCAGGCCCGCCTTGCCCCCTTTCAGATGGAGTTTCCCCCGCGATGAGTACCGCAGCCCGCGTAGCCCCGACCTTTCCCGACAGCATTTTTCGCGCCTATGACATTCGTGGCGTGGTACCCAAGATCCTGACCGCCGAAACCGCCTACTGGATCGGCCGCGCCATCGGTTCGCAGAGCCTTGCCCAGGGCGAACCCAACGTCTCGGTGGGTCGTGACGGCCGTTTGTCCGGCCCCGAGCTGGTCAAGCAACTGATCCAGGGGCTGGCCGACAGCGGTTGCCACGTCAGCGACGTCGGCCTGGTGCCGACACCCGCGTTGTACTACGCGGCCAACGTACTGGCCGGTAAATCCGGGGTGATGCTCACCGGCAGCCATAACCCTTCGGACTACAACGGCTTCAAGATCGTCATCGCTGGCGATACGCTGGCCAATGAACAGATCCAGGCCCTGCACACCCGCCTGAAAACCAACGACCTGACCAGCGGCACCGGCACCATCACCAAGGTCGACATCCTGCAGCGCTACTCCGATGAAATCACCCGCGACGTCAACCTTGCGCGCCGCCTCAAAGTGGTGGTGGATTGCGGAAACGGCGCGGCTGGCGTGATAGCCCCGCAATTGCTCGAAGCGCTGAACTGCGAAGTAATCCCGCTGTTCTGCGACGTCGACGGCAACTTCCCCAACCACCACCCGGACCCGGGCAAGCCGGAAAACCTGGTGGACCTGATCGCCAAGGTCAAGGAAGTGGGCGCCGACGTCGGCCTGGCCTTCGATGGCGACGGTGACCGCGTAGGCGTGGTGACCGAAACCGGCGAGATCGTATTCCCCGACCGCCTGCTGATGCTGTTTGCCCGTGACGTCGTGGCGCGCAACCCCAACGCCGAGATCATCTTCGACGTGAAATGCACCCGCCGCCTGACGCCACTGATCAAGGAGTACGGCGGTCGCCCGCTAATGTGGAAGACCGGTCATTCGTTGATCAAAAAGAAAATGAAGGAAACCGGCGCACTATTGGCCGGCGAAATGAGCGGCCACGTGTTCTTCAAGGAGCGCTGGTTCGGGTTTGACGACGGCATTTACAGCGCCGCTCGTCTGCTGGAGATCCTCAGCAAGGAAAAATCCACCGCCGAAGAACTGTTTCAGACCTTCCCGAATGATATTTCTACGCCAGAGATCAATATCCATGTGACCGAGGAGAGCAAATTCAGCATCATTGACGCATTGCACGATGCGCAATGGGGTGAAGGCGCCAACCTGACCTCCATTGATGGTGTGCGAGTCGATTACGCCAAAGGCTGGGGCCTGGTTCGCGCGTCCAACACCACACCGGTGCTGGTCCTGCGTTTCGAGGCGGATACCGAGGCCGAGTTGCAGCGTATCAAGGACGTGTTCCACGCCCAGTTGAAACGTGTTGCCCCTGATCTCCAATTACCGTTCTGATTTTTTGCCCGGAGCCCTGAATGACCCTCGAACGCGAAGCCGCTGCCAACACCGCCAAGGTCCTTTCCGAAGCGTTGCCTTATATTCGACGCTACGTCGGCAAGACGCTGGTGATCAAGTACGGCGGCAATGCCATGGAAAGCGACGAGCTGAAAACCGGCTTTGCCCGCGACATCGTGCTGATGAAAGCCGTGGGGATCAACCCGGTGGTCGTCCATGGTGGCGGCCCGCAAATCGGCGACCTGCTCAAGCGTCTGTCGATCGAGAGTCACTTCATCGATGGTATGCGTGTCACTGACGCGCAGACCATGGACGTGGTGGAGATGGTCCTCGGCGGCCAGGTCAACAAAGACATCGTCAACCTGATCAACCGCCACGGCGGCAGCGCCATCGGCCTGACCGGCAAGGATGCGGAGCTGATCCGCGCCAAGAAACTTACCGTGACCCGCAAGACGCCGGAGATGACCCAGCCGGAAATCATCGACATCGGCCAGGTGGGCGAAGTGATCGGCATCAACACCGATTTGCTCAACCTGCTGGTCAAGGGCGACTTCATCCCGGTGATTGCGCCGATCGGCGTGGGTGCCAATGGCGAGTCCTATAACATCAACGCCGATCTGGTAGCCGGTAAGGTGGCGGAAGCACTGAAGGCTGAAAAGCTGATGCTACTGACCAATATCGCCGGTTTGATGGACAAGGAAGGCAAGGTACTGACTGGCCTGACCACCCAGCAGGTAGACGACCTGATCGCCGACGGCACCATCTACGGCGGCATGTTGCCGAAGATCCGTTGCGCGCTGGAAGCAGTGCAAGGTGGTGTAGGCAGCTCGCTGATCCTGGATGGCCGTGTGCCGAATGCAATCCTGCTGGAAATCTTCACTGATACCGGTGTGGGCACGCTGATCAGTAACCGCAAGCGTCCTTAACCGCTGCAAATAAAAAGGCCCCGCTCAATCCGATTGAGCGGGGCCTTTTTGTATAGAGCCAGAGGACAATGGAGATCCCCTGTGGGAGGGGGCTTGCTCCCTCCCACACAAGCCCATTTCAACAAAAATTCAGTATCAGACGCCAAACTGCTCGCGGTACGCCCGTACTGCCGGCAAATGCTGCTTGAGCTGCGGATCATCCTCCAGGAACTGCAACACCTGGTTCAACGACACGATACTTACCACGGGAATGCCGAAATCACGCTCCACCTCCTGGATCGCCGACAACTCACCGTTGCCACGCTCCTGGCGGTTCAAGGCGATCAGCACGCCGGCGGCCTTGGCGCCGTCCTGGGAAGCGATGATTTGCATCACCTCACGAATGGCGGTGCCGGCGGTGATCACGTCATCGATGATCAGCACATCGCCGGTCAACGGAGCCCCTACCAGGCTGCCGCCTTCACCGTGGGCCTTGGCTTCCTTACGGTTGAAGCACCACGGCAGATCCTGCCCATGATGTTCCGCCAGGGCCACCGCTGTAGCCGCAGCCAGGGGAATACCCTTGTAGGCCGGACCAAAAAGCACATCAAAGGAAATACCGCTTTCAACGATGGCTGCCGCGTAGAAACGACCCAGCTGAGCCAGGGCCGAACCCGAGTTGAACAAGCCTGCATTGAAGAAGTACGGGCTGGTGCGCCCGGACTTGAGAGTGAACTCACCGAAGCGTAAAACGCCGCGATCGATGGCAAAACGAATGAAATCGCGTTGATACGCCTGCATGAAAAAAGCCTCAGATACCACGGATTTAGCTAATTAGGTGGACGGCGTGTATCATACACGCACGCGATTTTTGGGGCCATTTATGCGGATCATCAGTGTGAACGTTAATGGTATTCAGGCTGCAGTCGAGCGTGGTTTGCTCAGTTGGCTGCAAGCCCAGAATGCCGACGTCATCTGCCTGCAGGACACCCGCGCCTCCGCCTTTGAACTGGACGACCCAGCCTTCCAACTGGATGGCTACTTCCTTTATGCCTGCGATGCCGAAGTGCCCACCCAAGGTGGCGTGGCTTTGTACTCGCGGTTGCAACCCAAGGCGGTCATCAGCGGCCTCGGCTTCGAGACAGCCGACCGCTACGGGCGCTACCTGCAAGCCGATTTCGACAAGGTCAGCATCGCGACCTTGCTGCTTCCTTCGGGGCAGAACGGCGATGAAGACTTGAACCAGAAGTTCAAGCTAATGGACGACTTCGCCCGTTACCTGGATAAACAGCGACGCAAACGTCGCGAGTACATTTATTGTGGCTCGCTGTACGTGGCGCAACAGAAGCTGGATATCAAGAACTGGCGCGACAGCCAGCAATCACCGGGCTTCCTGGCGCCGGAACGGGCCTGGATGGACGAGATTGTCGGCAACATGGGCTATGTTGATGCCCTGCGCGAAGTCAGCCGCGAAGGCGACCAGTACAGCTGGTGGCCGGATAACGAACAGGCCGAGATGCTCAACCTGGGCTGGCGTTTCGACTATCAGCTGCTGACCCCGGGCCTGCGCCGGTTCGTACGCAGCGCTCGCCTGCCACGCCAGCCGCGCTTCTCGCAGCACGCGCCGCTGATCGTGGACTACGACTGGACCTTGACCATCTGAGGTCTTTTTCCAGGCACAAAAAAAACCGACAGCAATGTCGGTTTTTTTGTGGCCGCTCGGTTACTTGACCAGACGCCAAGTCCACGGATAGCGATAGGCAATGCCCTTGTTGGCCTTGATCCCGGCAATGATCGTCAGTATCAACGCCCCTATCACCAGTACGGTCATCAGCAAAAAGCCGACCACCACGAAGCCCAGCACCAGACACACCAACCAGGCGATGGCCACGGTGATCTGAAAATTCAGGGCTTCCTTGCCCTGATCATCGATAAGCGGGTCCACATCCTTCTTGAACTGCCACAGGATCAGCGGCCCCAACACGCTGCCGAAGGGGAACACCAACCCTGCAAACGCCGCGAAATGACACAGCATTGCCAACTGGCGTACTTCCTTTGACGGTGCCGGAACCGGCAATTGGCTGTCATTCATGGCGCTTCTCCTTGGGGCGGGCTTAGTCAGCGAGTGCAGCGGTTTGCAGTGCAAAGATTTCGGTCATGCCCTTCTGGGCCAGGGCCAGCATCGCGTTCAGCTCAGCCGGCTGGAATGGCGCGCCTTCGGCGGTGCCCTGCACTTCGATGAAACCACCGGTGCTGGTCATGACCACGTTCAGATCGGTCTCGGCGGCCGAGTCTTCCAGGTAATCCAGGTCCAGCACAGGCTCGCCCTGGTACATGCCGACCGATACAGCTGCGATCATCTGTTTGAGCGGGTCACCCGCTTTGAGGCCACCACGTTTCTTGATCACTTTCAATGCGTCGACCAGGGCCACCATGGCGCCGGTGATGGATGCAGTACGGGTACCGCCATCAGCCTGGATCACGTCGCAGTCGACGTACAGGGTCACGTCGCCCAACTTGGACATGTCCAGCGCGGCACGCAAGGAACGGCCGATCAGGCGCTGGATTTCCAGGGTACGCCCGCCTTGCTTGCCACGGCTGGCTTCACGCTGGTTACGCTCACCGGTGGCGCGCGGCAACATGCCGTACTCGGCGGTCAGCCAGCCCTGGCCCTGGCCCTTGAGGAAGCGCGGCACGCCGTTTTCGACGCTGACGGTGCAAATCACCTTGGTATCGCCAAACTCGACCAGTACGGATCCCTCGGCGTGTTTGGTGTAGTTGCGGGTGATGCGGATCGAGCGGAGCTGATCGGCAGCGCGACCACTTGGACGTTTCATAGGGGATACCTGTACTGAGGACGAAAAACTGCCGAGCATTATAGAGCCGCGAGCCGATTCGGGGCACTTCTAAAAATTCGGTTACGAATGCGCATGTTTGGGCGCCTCCTGCGCACTGCGCTACAATCCTGCGCCTCTCGACTGTAGGAGCGGGCTTACTCGCTCCTACAGGTCGGCCTAGCCAATCTCTATCTATCCAACACGAGGTACCTCCATGGTGCACAGCATGACCGCCTTCGCCCGTGTCGAAAAAGCCGGGGCTCAAGGCACCCTCAGCTGGGAATTGCGCTCGGTCAACAGCCGTTACCTGGAGCCACACCTGCGCCTGCCCGAGTCGTTCCGCGACCTCGAAGGCGCCGTCCGTGAAGCGCTGCGCCAGGGCATTTCCCGTGGCAAGCTGGAATGCACCCTGCGTTTTACCGAAGAAACCACCGGTAAACCACTGCAGCTGGACCGCGACCGCGCCGCACAACTGGTTGCCGCCGCCGAAACCATCGCCGGCCTGATCAAGCAACCGGCCGCGCTGAACCCTCTGGAAGTCCTGGCCTGGCCCGGCGTACTGGTGGGCGACGCAACCGACCCGCAGGCCCTGAACGCCGAAGCCCTCGCGCTGTTCAACCAGGGCCTGAAGGAGCTCAAGGCCGGCCGTGAGCGCGAAGGCGCTGAACTGGCGCGCCTGATCAACGAGCGTCTGACATCGATCGAAGCCGATGTGGTCACCCTGCGCGAACTGGTGCCGCAGATGCTTGCCACCCAACGCCAGAAGATCCTCGACCGCTTCACCGACATGAAAGCCGACCTTGACCCGACACGCCTGGAACAGGAAATGGTCCTGCTTGCCCAGAAAAGCGACGTGGCTGAAGAGCTCGACCGCCTGAGCACCCACATTCTTGAAGTACGCCGCGTGCTCAAATCCGGCGGTGCCGCCGGTCGGCGCCTGGACTTCCTGATGCAGGAACTCAACCGCGAAGCCAATACACTGGGCTCCAAGGCGTTCGATCCGCGCAGCACCACGGCGGCGGTCAACCTCAAAGTGTTGATCGAGCAAATGCGCGAACAAGTACAGAATATTGAGTAAGGCAACCTCCATGACCCACAGCACCGGCACCCTTTACATCATTTCCGCCCCTTCGGGCGCGGGCAAAAGCAGCCTGGTCAAAGCCTTGACCGACGCTGACGAGCAGATCCGCATTTCGGTGTCGCACACCACCCGCGCCATGCGCCCGGGCGAAGTGAACGGCGTGCACTATCACTTCGTCGAGCGTACCGAATTCGTCAAGATGATCGAACACGGCGACTTCCTGGAGCGCGCCGAAGTCTTCGGCAACCTCTACGGCACCTCCCAAAGTCATCTGCAGCAGACCCTGGACGAAGGCCACGACCTGATTCTGGAAATCGATTGGCAGGGCGCCGAGCAAGTGCGCCAATTGATGCCCAAGGCACGCTCGATCTTTATCCTGCCGCCGTCGCTTGAAGCCTTGCACCAGCGCCTGACCAACCGTGGCCAGGACAGCGACGAGATCATCGAAGGGCGTATGCGTGAAGCCGTCAGCGAAATGAGCCACTATGTCGACTACGACTACCTGATCATCAATGACGATTTTGCCCACGCCCTGGATGATTTGAAGGCGATTTTCCGGGCCAATCAGCTCCAGCAAAAGCGTCAACAGCAGCGTTTCGGCAAATTACTCGCCGAACTGCTCGGCTGATTGGCTCTTCCCAAAACCGCTGCAAGGGCCTTACATTGGCACTTGTAGCGGTTTTGCGAGAACCTGCGAAAAATCAGCGCTTCCCTAAACGCTGGTGATTTTTTAAACTGCTCAGTCCGCTCGCCCAACCGGGCAGCGCGCATCTTGCATTCGCTCCGAGGAATACCATGGCCCGCGTAACCGTTGAAGACTGCCTAGAACACGTGGATAACCGCTTTGAGCTGGTCATGCTCTCTACCAAGCGTGCCCGTCAACTGGCCACTGGCGGCAAAGAGCCCCTGGTCCAGTGGGAAAACGACAAGCCTACCGTTGTAGCCCTGCGTGAAATCGCTGAAGGCCTGATGAGCTACGAGTTCATTGCCAACGCCGAAATCGTTGAAGACGAACCGCTGTTTGCAGCGTTCGAGGACGAGTCCAACGAGGCCGTCTAAGCCTATGCCAGGTCGACGTAGCACGGCGCAGGGTCACAGTCATCGGCAGGAGTTCACACTTTGCCGAGCATAGACGCCCTCGCCGATCGCTTATCGGCCTACCTCGGCCCCGACCAGGTCAACCTGGTCCGCCGAGCGTATTTCTACGCCGAACAAGCCCACGACGGCCAACGCCGACGTAGCGGTGAGGCGTACGTCACCCATCCCCTTGCGGTGGCAAATATCCTGGCCGACATGCACATGGACCATCAGAGCCTGATGGCCGCGATGCTGCATGACGTGATCGAAGACACCGGCATTGCCAAGGAAGCGCTCAGTGCGCAGTTTGGCGAAACCGTGGCCGAACTGGTCGACGGGGTCAGCAAACTGACCCAGATGAACTTCGAGACCAAGGCCGAAGCCCAGGCGGAAAACTTCCAGAAGATGGCCATGGCCATGGCCCGAGACATTCGGGTGATCCTGGTCAAGCTGGCCGACCGGCTGCACAACATGCGCACGCTGGAAGTGCTGTCCGGCGAAAAGCGTCGGCGCATCGCCAAGGAAACCCTGGAAATCTACGCTCCCATCGCCAACCGGCTGGGCATGCACGCTATTCGTATCGAATTCGAAGACCTTGGTTTCAAAGCCATGCACCCGATGCGTTCGGCGCGCATCTACCAGGCGGTCAAACGCGCCCGGGGCAATCGCAAGGAAATCGTCAACAAGATCGAAGAATCCCTGAGCCATTGCCTGGCGATCGACGAGATCGAAGGCGAGGTCAGTGGCCGCCAGAAGCACATCTACGGCATCTACAAGAAGATGCGCGGCAAGCGCCGGGCCTTCAACGAGATCATGGACGTGTACGCGTTCCGGATCATCGTCGACAAGGTCGATACCTGCTACCGCGTGCTGGGCGCTGTACATAATTTGTACAAACCCTTGCCGGGCCGCTTCAAGGACTACATCGCGATCCCCAAGGCCAACGGCTATCAGTCGCTGCATACCACGCTGTTCGGTATGCATGGCGTGCCGATCGAGATTCAGATCCGTACCCGCGAAATGGAAGAGATGGCCAACAACGGCATTGCCGCCCATTGGCTGTACAAGTCCAGTGGCGACGAGCAGCCCAAAGGCACCCATGCCCGCGCCCGCCAGTGGGTCAAGGGCGTGCTGGAAATGCAGCAACGTGCCGGCAACTCACTGGAATTCATCGAAAGCGTGAAGATCGACCTGTTCCCGGACGAGGTCTACGTGTTCACGCCCAAGGGCCGGATCATGGAGCTGCCCAAGGGCTCCACGGCGGTCGACTTCGCCTACGCGGTACACACCGACGTCGGCAACAGCTGCATTGCCTGTCGGATCAATCGTCGTCTCGCGCCGCTGTCCGAGCCCCTGCAAAGCGGCTCCACGGTCGAGATCGTCAGTGCTCCAGGCGCACGCCCCAACCCGGCATGGCTGAACTTCGTGGTCACCGGCAAGGCCCGTACGCATATTCGCCACGCCCTGAAACTGCAGCGTCGCTCCGAGTCCATCAGCCTGGGCGAGCGCCTGCTGAACAAGGTGCTCAACGGCTTCGACAGCGCCCTGGACAAGATTGCGCAAGAGCGCGTGCAGGCGATGCTTCATGAGTATCGCCAGGAAACCGTCGAAGACTTGCTCGAAGATATCGGCCTGGGCAACCGCATGGCCTACGTGGTCGCCCGTCGCTTGCTGGGCGAAGGCGAACAGCTGCCGAGCCCGGAAGGCCCGCTGGCGATTCGCGGCACCGAGGGTCTGGTGCTCAGTTACGCAAAATGTTGCACACCGATTCCGGGCGACCCGATTGTCGGCCACCTGTCCGCGGGCAAGGGCATGGTGGTGCACCTGGACAACTGCCGCAATATCACCGAAATCCGCCACAACCCGGAAAAATGCATCCAGCTCTCGTGGGCCAAGGATGTCACCGGCGAATTCAACGTCGAGTTGCGGGTGGAGCTGGAACACCAGCGCGGCCTGATCGCCCTGCTGGCCAGCAGCGTCAACGCGGCCGATGGCAATATCGAGAAAATCAGCATGGACGAACGTGATGGTCGCATCAGCGTGGTCCAACTGGTGGTCAGTGTGCACGACCGCGTGCACCTGGCCCGCGTGATCAAGAAACTGCGCGCCTTGACCGGTGTGATCCGCATCACCCGTATGCGTGCATAACCGATCCATTACAAGGAGTCATTCATGACCAAGACAGTTATCACCAGCGATAAAGCCCCAGCCGCCATCGGCACCTACTCCCAGGCGATCAAGGCGGGCAACACCGTCTACATGTCCGGCCAGATTCCGCTGGACCCAAAGACCATGGAACTGGTTGAAGGCTTCGAAGCCCAGACCGTACAAGTCTTCGAAAACCTCAAGTCCGTGGCTGAAGCTGCCGGTGGTTCGTTCAAGGACATCGTCAAGCTGAACATCTTCCTCACCGACCTGAGCCATTTTGCCAAGGTCAACGAGATCATGGGCAAGTACTTCGAACAACCCTACCCAGCCCGCGCCGCCATCGGCGTTGCCGCCCTGCCAAAGGGCGCACAGGTTGAGATGGACGCCATTCTGGTCATCGAGTAAAACACCCGGCGCAGCCCCAAAAGGCTGCGCCGGCTTCGTTTCATAAGGATTTCGTAATGCGCAAAGCGCTTGTAGCCTCTTCGTTGCTCGCACTGTTGCTGGGCGGCTGTGCCAGCAACCCGGCCGATCTGGACGTAAGCGGTACCTGGATCAACCAGGCCGCCATCGACGCGGCAGCCAAGGGCGGCCCTTTGCGTGAAGCCCTGCAATCCTATGGCCCCAACCTTGAGTGGGAGGTCAACACCAAGGCGTTGCAGGCGCGCTACTACAACGGTTTTGAAGTAGCGGAAGGCAAGTTGTCGGGTGAAAAACCCGGCGCGTGGAGCGTGGACTTCTACGGCAGCTCCGCCACCGAACTCAAGCGCAAAGGCAAACAATTGCTGCAAGTGGCCAACGACAATGAGCCAGAGCAGCTGTTCGCCCGCGCCAAAGACCCGGCCCCCGAAGGCGCACCACTGGGTGCCAACTTCGAACGGGCGCTGTATGCGGCCTACATGGGCGGCGACTGGAAGATAACCGACGGCACCGGCAACGGCGCCACAGTGCAGTTCCAGGCTGACGGCAAGATCGCCGGTCTGCCTGGCGTTGACCGTTACTCACTGTGCCTGGCGGGTGATTGCGCCTCCATGAGCGGCGGCTACGACAGCATCTGGCTGCAACTGAACGGCCAGGGCAACCCATGGATCTTCGTACGCAAGGGTGAGCAACTGGAAATCTTCCAGGCGATCAACACCTCCCAGGCCGATGAAGTGCCTTCGTTTACCCCAGGCCCGCGCCAATGGCTGCTTGAAAAGTAATAACAGCCTCACCTGGATCTAAAGGTGGGAGGGGGCTTGCTCCCGATAGCATCACATCAGTCAATATTCCTTGGCTGACTCACCGCTATCGGGAGCAAGCCCCCTCCACATTTTTGACCGTGTGTCAGCCTTTCAGGATGGCGGCATAGCCTTCCCGGTAAGTCGGGTAAGTCGGCACCCAGCCCAACGCCTTGATACGCGCATTACTGCACTGCTTGCTACCCGCACGCCGCACACTGGCGTCATCAGCCCATTCGGTCACACCCAGGTACTCGCGCAACCAGCCCACCACCTCGGCCAATGGCGCCGGCGCATCGTCGACACCGATGTAGACTTTGTCCAATGTACCGCCCTGCTCTACGTGCCGCAGTAAAAACGCCAGCAGCCCGGCCGCATCATCAGCGTGAATACGATTGCCATACAGCGGCGGATCAACCGCTACGCGGTAGCCTTGACGCACCTGGGTCAGCAGCCATTCACGACCCGGGCCGTAAATCCCGGTCAGCCGCACGATGGTGGCCGGAATACCACTATTGAGCGCCACTTGCTCAGCTTCCAGCATCACCTGCCCGGAATAACCCTTCGCTTGCGTCTCTGACGTTTCGTCGACCCACTCGCCGTTCTGCTGCCCATACACACTGCTGCTGGAGACAAACAGCAAATGCTTGGGCGTCTGGCCATAGTCGTCCAGCCACTCCAATACATGCTGCAACCCTTGCACGTAGGCGGCGCGATAGCCGGCCTCGTCGTGGTCGGTGGCAGCGGCGCAGTACACCAGATAATCCACCCCGCCGATCGGCCAGGTGTCCGGGCAATCCTTTTTGAACAGATCGCCAGCGATGCCGATCACGCCGTCGGGCAGGCGTGAAATATCGCGGCGCAGGCCGTGGACCTCCCATTCCGAGGCCAGCAATTGGCTAGCCAGCCGACTACCCACATCACCGCAACCGGCAATCACAACAGAAGGCGCAGACATCATAAAACTCCATTCTCAAAGGCGCAGATTAGCCGCGCGAGTGGATCAACGGCCAGTGAAAAGCGAAATAAAGTAACAGTGCCACTTTAGTTAACAAGAATTACTTGCAATAATAACCACCCATTTGTCCTCGACCCCCCTCGGTCTGGAAGGACGATCACCCATTTTTTCTCTCAGGTCCGGCCAGCATGACACGTAATACAACCCCCGCTTCGCCAACCAAGCCTCACAGCCCATCCCGCGCCTGGCGTGCGATTGCTGCGATGCTGTTCAGCGTCCTGCTGGCACCGACCGCCGCATTCGCTGATGCCACCGCCCCCGCCACTCCGGCGGCTACCGAGCAGAATGCTGCGGCCCCGACGACACCTGCCGTTGCTCCAGTGGCTACCGACCCGGCCCAGGCCACGGGCGACGCCGCACCTGCCAACGAAACCGGCGTTGTGCTGGAAGAAGACAACACCCTGGGTATGGCCCATGACCTGTCGCCATGGGGCATGTACCAGAATGCCGACGTAGTGGTGAAGGCTGTGATGATCGGCCTGGCCATCGCCTCGATCATCACCTGGACCATCTGGATTGCCAAAGGCTTCGAGCTGCTGGGCGCCAAGCGTCGTCTGCGCGCTGAAATCGTCCACCTGAAAAAAGCCACTACCCTCAAGGAAGCGAGCGAAACCGCGACCAAAAAAGGCACCCTGGCCAACACCCTGGTGCACGACGCGCTGGAAGAAATGCGCCTGTCGGCCAACACCCGCGAAAAAGAAGGCATCAAGGAACGCGTGGCTTTCCGCCTGGAGCGCCTGGTTGCCGCCTGCGGCCGTAACATGAGCAGCGGCACCGGCGTACTCGCCACCATCGGTTCCACCGCGCCGTTTGTCGGCCTGTTCGGCACCGTATGGGGCATCATGAACAGCTTCATCGGCATCGCCAAAACCCAGACCACCAACCTCGCCGTCGTTGCCCCCGGCATCGCCGAAGCCCTGCTGGCTACTGCCCTGGGCCTGGTTGCCGCGATCCCTGCGGTGGTGATCTACAACGTCTTCGCCCGTTCGATCGCCGGCTACAAGGCTCAGGTATCGGATGCGTCGGCAGAAGTCCTGCTGCTGGTCAGCCGTGACCTCGATCACCTGCCTACCGAGCGCAGCTCGCAACCGCACATGGTGAAAGTGGGGTAATCGGCCATGGGCCTGCATTTGAATCAAGGCGACGACGAACTCGTCGAGAACCACGAAATCAACGTTACGCCGTTTATCGACGTGATGCTGGTGCTGCTGATCATCTTCATGGTGGCTGCACCGTTGGCCACCGTGGACATCAAGGTTGACCTGCCCGCCTCCAGCGCCAAGCCGGCGCCGCGGCCGGAGAAGCCGATTTTCCTCAGCGTCAAGGCGGACCAACGCCTGTTCCTGGGCGAAGAAGAAGTCAAGGCTGAAACCCTGGGGCCGGTGCTCGACGCCAAGACCCAGGGCAAGAAAGACACGACAATCTTCTTCCAGGCCGACAAGGGCGTGGACTACGGCGACCTGATGAGTGTGATGGATGCCCTGCGGGCAGCCGGCTACCTCAAGGTAGGCCTGGTCGGACTTGAGACGGCAGCCAAGAAATGATCACGACGCGCCACAAACTGACGCGTTACGGCACCAGCCTCGCCGTCGTGCTGGGCGTGCATGCCGTCGCGATCATCATCGCGCTCCAATGGTCCGCGCCGCAGGTGATCCAGTTACCGCCTGCCGCGATGGTCATCGACCTGGCGCCGCTGCCAGCGCCACCGCCGCCTCCGGCACCGCCCAAGGTCGTGGCACCACCGCCGCCGCCAGTTGAGGAGCTGCCGCTGCCGAAATTGGCCGAGGCGCCCAAACCGACGATCCAGGTGCCCAAGCCGGTCAAGCCCAAACCCAAGCCGCAACCGCCCAAGCCAGTGGAGAAGAAGCCCGATCCGCCCAAGGAGAAACCTTCCGAGGAGCCTCCAAGCGAAACGCCGCCGAGCAACGCGCCTGCGCAAAAATCCGCCCAGCCTGCGCCCGGGCCATCGGCACAGCAGCTTGCTGCCCAGGCATCCTGGCAAAGTACCCTGCTGGCGCACCTGCAGAAGTACAAGAAGTACCCGCCGGGCGCCCAGCAACGTGGCAAGGAAGGCATGAACCGCTTGCGTTTCGTGGTCGATAGCGAAGGCAATGTACTGTCCTACGAACTGGAAGGCCGCTCCGGCAACGCCGACCTGGATCGCGCGACTCTGGAGATGATCCGCAAGGCTCAACCCTTGCCCAAACCGCCAGCCGACTTGTTGAAAAACGGCAGTGTCGAACTGGTCGCACCCTTCGTTTACAACATCGATAAACGTCGCCGCTAGCGGAGCAATGTGGGAGGGGCTTGCCCCCCTCCCGCACTGACTTTCACCGCGACAACAATTTCCGACATTCCCCACTCAATCCCCAGCAAAGTTCTGATAACGTGCGTCTATCGATTGCAGCCGGTATGCTTGGCCCGCAACTTCATGGACGCCTGCTATGACTCTTACAGAATTACGCTACATCGTGACCCTCGCCCAAGAACAGCACTTCGGCCATGCCGCCGAGCGTTGCCACGTCAGCCAGCCGACGCTGTCGGTGGGCGTGAAAAAGCTTGAAGACGAACTCGGTGTGCTGATTTTCGAGCGCAGCAAGAGCGCCGTGCGCCTCACCCCAGTGGGCGAAGGCATCGTTGCCCAGGCCCAGAAGGTCCTGGAACAGGCGCAAAGCATTCGCGAGCTGGCCCAGGCCGGCAAGAACCAGCTGACCGCACCGCTCAAAGTCGGCGCGATCTACACTGTCGGCCCTTACCTGTTCCCGCACCTGATCCCGCAACTGCACCGCGTCGCGCCGCAGATGCCGCTGTATATCGAAGAAAACTTCACTCACGTGCTGCGCGACAAACTGCGCAACGGCGAGTTGGACGCGATCATCATCGCCCTGCCGTTCAACGAGGCGGACGTGCTGACCCTGCCGCTCTACGACGAGCCGTTCTACGTGCTGATGCCGGCCTCGCACCCGTGGACCAAAAAGGACACCATCGATGCCGGCCTGCTCAACGACAAGAGCCTGCTGCTGCTCGGCGAAGGCCACTGCTTCCGCGACCAGGTACTGGAAGCCTGCCCGACCCTGACCAAGGGCAACGACGGCGCCAAGCACACCACGGTGGAATCCAGCTCCCTGGAAACCATTCGCCATATGGTCGCTTCCGGCCTGGGTATTTCGATCCTGCCGCTGTCAGCGGTGGACAGCCATCACTACGCTCAAGGCGTGATCGAAGTTCGCCCACTCACGCCTCCGGTGCCGTTCCGTACCGTGGCGATCGCCTGGCGCGCCAGCTTCCCACGCCCCAAGGCAATTGAGATCCTCGCCGACTCGATCCGCCTGTGTTCGGTGGCCAAGCCGCCCGCTGCGAGCTAAGCAACCGTATGACTGAGCTGTCGCAGGTGTCGGTGACGGCACTCAAGGGTGTCGGTGACGCCATGGCCGAGAAGTTGGCCAAGGTCGGCCTGGAAAACCTCCAGGACGTGCTGTTCCACTTGCCCCTGCGTTATCAGGACCGCACCCGCGTCGTGCCCATCGGCCATTTGCGCCCAGGCCAGGATGCGGTGGTCGAAGGCACTGTCAGCGGCGCTGACGTGGTGATGGGCAAGCGCCGCAGCCTGGTGGTGCGCCTGCAGGATGGTACTGGCGGCTTGAGCCTGCGCTTCTACCATTTCAGCAACGCGCAGAAAGAAGGCCTCAAGCGTGGCACCCGTGTGCGCTGCTACGGTGAGGCACGTCCCGGTGCATCGGGCCTGGAGATCTACCACCCGGAATACCGCGCCATCACCGGCGACGAACCGCCACCGGTGGACACCACCCTCACGCCGATCTACCCGCTGACCGAGGGCCTGACCCAGCAACGCCTGCGCCAACTGTGCATGCAAACCCTGACCATGCTCGGCCCGCAAAGCCTGCCCGACTGGCTGCCCCTGGAGCTGGCCCGCGACTATCAACTGGCGCCCCTGGCCGATGCGATCCGCTACCTGCATCACCCGCCCGCCGATGCCGATGTGGACGAACTCGCCCTCGGCCATCACTGGGCCCAGCATCGCCTGGCCTTCGAAGAGCTGTTGACCCACCAACTGTCCCAGCAGCGCCTGCGTGAAAGCATGCGTTCCCTGCGTGCGCCGGCGATGCCCAAGGCTACGCGGCTGCCCGCGCAATACCTGGCCAACCTCGGCTTTGCGCCGACCCGAGCACAGCAGCGCGTGGGCAATGAGATCGCCTACGACCTCAGCCAGCAAGAAC
This sequence comes from Pseudomonas sp. 910_23, assembly GCF_052850795.1. Classification (NCBI taxonomy): domain Bacteria; kingdom Pseudomonadati; phylum Pseudomonadota; class Gammaproteobacteria; order Pseudomonadales; family Pseudomonadaceae; genus Pseudomonas; species Pseudomonas sp. 910_23. The sequence goes on from NZ_VXCZ01000008.1 coordinate 200,549, forward strand.
CCATGCTGCGCCTGATCCAGGGCGACGTGGGCGCAGGCAAAACCGTGGTCGCCGCCCTCGCCGCCTTGCAAGCACTGGAGGCGGGTTACCAAGTCGCGCTGATGGCGCCGACAGAAATTCTCGCCGAACAACACTTCATCACCTTCAAGCGCTGGCTCGAGCCGCTGGGCCTGGAAGTGGCGTGGCTGGCCGGCAAGCTCAAAGGCAAGAACCGTGCGAGCGCCCTGGAGCAAATCGCTGCCGGCGCGCCGATGGTGGTAGGCACCCATGCGCTGTTCCAGGACGAAGTGCAGTTCAAGAACCTCGCACTGGTGATCATCGACGAGCAGCATCGCTTCGGCGTGCAACAGCGCCTGGCCCTGCGCCAGAAAGGCGTGGGCGGGCGCATGAACCCGCACCAGTTGATCATGACCGCCACCCCGATCCCGCGCACCCTGGCCATGAGCGCCTACGCCGACCTCGACACCTCGATCCTCGATGAATTGCCGCCCGGGCGTACGCCGGTCAACACCGTGCTGGTCACCGACACCAGGCGCGTGGAGGTGATCGAGCGCGTGCGCGGCGCCTGCGCCGAAGGCCGGCAGGCGTACTGGGTCTGTACCTTGATTGAAGAGTCCGAAGAGCTGACCTGCCAAGCCGCCGAAACCACTTACGAAGACCTCACCAGCGCCCTGGGCGAACTCAAGGTCGGGCTGATCCATGGCCGCATGAAACCGGCAGAGAAAGCCGCAGTGATGGCCGAGTTCAAGGCCGGCAACCTGCAATTGCTGGTGGCTACCACGGTGATCGAAGTGGGCGTGGACGTGCCCAACGCCAGCCTGATGATCATCGAAAACCCCGAACGCCTGGGCCTGGCGCAACTGCACCAATTGCGCGGCCGGGTCGGCCGGGGCAGCGCTGCCAGCCATTGCGTGCTGTTGTATCACCCGCCGCTGTCGCAGATCGGCCGCCAGCGCCTGGGCATCATGCGCGAAACCAACGACGGGTTTGTCATCGCCGAAAAAGACCTCGAACTGCGCGGCCCGGGTGAAATGCTCGGCACACGCCAGACCGGTCTGCTGCAATTCAAGGTCGCTGACCTGATGCGTGACGCCGACTTGTTGCCTGCTGTGCGCGACGCCGCGCAAGCCTTGTTGGAACGCTGGCCCGAACATGTCAGCCCGCTGCTGGATCGCTGGCTGCGGCACGGGCAGCAATACGGCCAAGTGTGACGCCCGACGCACTTATCCGACCATCACCCGTATCAAGCTGGTTATACTCCAATGACTGTAAGAAATTGGATCAGGCCATGTCAGAAGTTGCCCTCGCCACAGCCCCACTGACCGCCCCGCCGGTCATTCGGGCGCTGCTCGCAAAGCTCGCCGTCCCCTACACGGAAGTCGCCGAACACGCGGGCCTGAACCCTGCGCGAAAGGTCCAGGCGGTGTTGCTTGAGGATGCGGTCGGTGCACTCATGGTGCTGTTCCCTCAAAGCCAGTTGCTTGACCTCAACCGCCTCACCGAACTCACTGGTCGCCGTCTCACGGCCGTAGCCCCGGAGCGGGTCGAGCGTATGCTTGGCAAGCATGACCTGAGCCTGCTGCCCGGGCTGCCGCCGCTCACCAGTTCACCTTGCCTGTATGAAGGCAGCCTGCTCAACGAGCCGAGCCTGCTGGTGCATTCGGGCGAAGCCGGGTTGTTGCTGGAAATCCCCAGTGACGCCTTCAAGAGCCTGCTCACCAAGGCCAGTGCCGCCCAGTTCGGCGAGCCATTGAGCAACATTCGCCCGAACCTGGACCGCCCCAATGATGACCGCGAGGAAATCACCCAGGCGATGCAGGCGTTCACAGCCCGCCGCATTCAGCAACGCCTGGAAGCGACCATCGAGATTCCACCGCTGGCCGACACGGCGCAAAAGATCATCAAGCTGCGCGTAGATCCCAACGCCACCATCGATGACATCACCGGCGTGGTGGAAACCGACCCGGCGCTGGCCGCCCAGGTGGTGAGTTGGGCCGCGTCGCCCTACTACGCCTCGCCGGGCAAGATCCGTTCAGTCGAAGACGCCATCGTGCGCGTACTGGGCTTCGATCTGGTGATCAACCTGGCGCTCGGCCTGGCACTGGGCAAAACCCTGAGCCTGCCCAAAGACCGTCCGCATCAGTCCACCCCGTACTGGCATCAGTCGATCTACACCGCTGCCGTGATCGAGGGGCTGACCCGCGCCATGCCCCGTGCCCAGCGCCCGGAAGCCGGCCTGACCTACCTGGCCGGGCTGTTGCACAACTTCGGCTACCTGCTGCTGGCCCATGTGTTCCCACCGCATTTCTCGCTGATCTGCCGACACCTGGAGGTCAACCCTCACCTGTGCCACAGCTATGTCGAGCAACATTTGCTGGGGATCAGCCGCGAGCAGATCGGTGCGTGGCTGATGCGCTACTGGGACATGCCGGATGAGTTGTCCACGGCCCTGCGCTTCCAGCATGACCCGACATACGACGGCCAATACGCTGAGTACCCGAACCTGGTGTGCCTGGCCGTGCGCCTGCTGCGCAGCCGGGGCATCGGTTCCGGGCCGGACGAGGCAATCCCGGATGCACTGCTGGAGCGCTTGGGCCTGAGCCGGGAAAAGGCGGGAGAAGTCGTTAGTAAAGTGCTGGACGCAGAAGTGCTGTTGCGCGAACTGGCCTCCCAGTTCAGTCAGGGCTGAATAGGCAGGCTATCAGGCAGCTATCGGGAGCAAGCCCCCTCCCACATTTAACCGAATTCCAACTTTGGAATGCCGACAAATGTGGGAGGGGCTTGCTCCCGATGAATTCAACTCGGCCTACCTGAAACACTACTTCTTCTTTTTCAGTTTCAAATACTTGGTCAACCACTGGACCCAGATCGCCAGCGCCGGGTTGCCCTTGATCTGGATCGGCTTGTCCCGATAACGATGAACGCGTACTACAGAGCGACAGGCAGAGGCAGTGGGAATTAATGTCATCGACCACAGACTCAGAACATCTAGATACATACAAAATGGAACTGTAACATTCACTCGGCTCACACAGCATAGGCAAGTAATTTGTCCTACTTAACTACGAAGAGCTTCTTATTATGTCTATGCCGATTAGCCAGTTCCTTGACGCGTCACAACGCCCTGACCTTGGTGAACTTTCCTACCCCCTGCCTTCATCAACCGAAAACACTGGAGGACCCAGCAATAATAAAATCAGAATAAGTCATTATGGACAAACAACTGTCGTTTCGCACAAGGATCCAGGAGCGGCCTTTAATGAACGCGGCTTCCCTCCTGCCTCGATAGTAAAAATAAATACAGGCAACTCGGATGACCTCGTCTATATAAAAAAGATTGATGATCGGTTAACTGCCATTGTGAATGGCGTAGCCATCAAGCTTGATATTGATGAGTCCAATCCCAATGGCAACCAAGCTAAGCTCTTTATTACAACCTACGGAGGTAAAGATACAGTAATCGTTGACCCTGACGTCAAAACGGATGTGCATATTGACACCGGAGAGGGTGAAGATCAGGTGGAGACAGGCAGTGGGCATGCTCAAGTCTATCTTGGGGACGGTGCAGATATAGGCATACTCGGCGCGGGGGGAGGAGAGCTATATGGCCAAGACGGCGATGACAAGCTATATGGTGGCCCAGCTGGTTCAGCTCACCTTGTCGGTGGTTCAGGAAGTAATACCATGATGAGCAATCTCCAGCGTTCTGACGATCAAGCAACGTGGATAGTAGCCCAAGGAGAAAACGATAAAATAAGGTCGCGCTCCTTTACAACCATTAAAATTGAATCACAATCTGCATACGTCTTGGTAAACCCCGAAGTGCCAACACATATCGATATTGCAGAAAACGCGGGTAAAACTGAAACCGTAGCCTTATGGGCAGGCGATGAACAGGAAAAAATAGACGTCTCCTACACCGGCCGTCAGGACGATGAAAAAGATATTAAGCGCACTCAACAGGGGCCACGAAGTGAGAGCGAAGAAAATGCTCTGTGGCCCAATTAAGGCGTAAAGTTGATATCGCTCCCGGCGCCTTCAACACGCCGGCAGTCAACAGTAACTAACGTACCGTCTTTTTGCGCGGCTTCAAATACTTGGTCAGCCCTTGAAACCAGATCACCAGCGCCGGGTTGCCCTTGATCTGAATCGACTTGTCCTGAATCCCCGTCATGAACGCCAGTTGCTTGTTCTTCGCCTGCATCGTGGCAAAACCGTAGGCGGCATCCTTGAAAGCAATCGCAAAGGCAGGCTCAGGGTGAACACCTGAACGGCTGGTGATGCGCTGGTCTTTGACAATGAAGTGACGGGCAACCTTGCCGTCGAGGGTCTGCAGCTGGAAGGCCAGGTCTTTGTCACCCAGTTGCTGCTGGAAGGCGGGATTGGTGCGGCTGGCTTTGCCCATCATCAGGCCAAGCACCCACAGGAGAAGACGAAATTTCATGCACACGGCCTCGGTGTATTTATTGGAGTGGCCGCAGCAGTGTAACGATTTGCAAATAGAACGCCACCGATCTTGCGCTTTAGGCGCAGATCGGCTGGCGTTTAACGCTTATAGCAACAAGTGCTTAGACGTTAGGGCAAGGTACCGGCGCCCAGTCAACCAGGTTCGGGTTGGTGCAGTTGAGCTTGAGCTGGGAATCACCCGCGTTGGCAACCTGCTTACTTTCAGCTTGCTTGGCCTGGGCCGTTTGCAAGGTCTTCTCGGTGGTGACCGCTTCTTTCGGCACGGTTGGCAGCACCGGCTTTTTCGGTGGCTTGGTGCCCGCGCCTTTCTTCTTGGTCGGCGTCACGACAGGCGCCGCATCGGCCTGGGCCACGGTGACCACGTCGGCACGCTGCACGCCGACTTGCTGCAGGTCTTTTTCGTAAGCCTGAGTGTAGTTGTTCAAGTCTTCGCTGGCTTTGCCGTTGACTGCGACGATCAGATCATTGGATTCCTTCAAGCCTGAGACGATTTCCGCCAGGCGCTTACGACCTTCGGTATCGTTGACGGTCTTGGCCTTGCGGTCGGCCACAAGCTTGGTGAACGCACTCTGGTAGCACTGCTGCGACGCCTTGGCGTAGGCGGTGCTGCGGTCGATGTCGGAGACGCTTTTATTCACGTCAGCGGCATAGGAGGCGATGCGCTGGTTGTCATCGGCGATCTGCTTCTGACGTTCGGTGTAGTAACCCGCCGCGCCGCCGGCCAGGGCGCCACCGGCAGCACCGATGGCGGCATTACGGCCACGTTTTTCCTTGTCGCCGGTCAGCGCGCCCAGCAACGCACCGCCGGCCGCGCCGATGGCGGCACCGGTCACCACCGACTTGGTCATGTTCGAGTCGGTGGCACGCAGGTGCTGCACCGGCTCGTAGCAGTTGGGGTAGTACTCGACCTTGGTGCTCGACGCGACCTTGGACGCAGGCGACGTAGCGCAACCGGTCAACACGGTGCTGAAACCGGCCGCGATCAGCAGCAGGTGACGCTTGGAAACCGACTTACGGGAAAAAAGCATAGATGTGATCTCTGTTAAGTTTGACTTGCCCAGCACGGCCCACCGCCGCCTGAGTCCCTTCCAAGCTCGCTAGACAGCCAACGATCAAGACCGCTGACCGCTCGCTGCGAGCAATTCCTTCAAGATCGTTGCCGGGTCGGCCCGCTGTTGCTTGCGGTAGTTGCCGACATGGCGAACGAACAGTGTCGCGCGCGTCACCAGGCTCTTGCCGAGCACTGGCTTGCGATCCAACTCTTCCTTGACCCGTTGAAACTGCGCCTGGATCACCGCATCGGTGTAGCGCGTGCCGGTGGCCAGGTTGTCGATATAAATCGCCACCGCGCCGTCGAGGGCGCTGCGTCCATTGGCAATGGCGGTGGCGAACAGCTGCGCGCTGGCTTCGTCCTTGCTGTCGACGGCCTGCTGGCGACTCTTCTGCAGGTTGGCCAGGCGAATGTTGTAGTTGCTGATGGTCTCGGCCACCAACGCCGCCGACTGGATCAGGTTGCCCGCGGCCTCTTCGCGCTGCTGGGCAATCAGCGAAACGTTGCGCTTGAGCTCTTCGTTGACCAGGCCCAGCTCGGCTTGCAGCTTGGGGTCGACGCTGGCGGCGATGATGCTGTCCAGGCGCTTGGTCGGGTCCTGGGCGTCGTCGATGGCGTCGGTCAGCGCAGCGAGGCGGCCTTCCTTCTGCCATTGGGCAAACAACTCCTTGTAGCGCGAACGCGGCGCCGACAACGCGCCGATCGCCACGCGAAAGCCGGTGGTCTCGTTGCTTTGCTCGGTGCCATCGGCTGCAAACAATGGGTATTCGCGGCGCATACCGGTAAACAAGGTGCCCTCGCCTTCCAGATAATTGCCGCCCTTGACCACAAAGCCGCCATAGGTGCCCTGGCGTCGGCCGGCATGTACCAGCTGGAACGATTCCTGGACCATTTCCGCAGCGTTGCCGATCACGTCGAACAGGCCGATGGGGTTGGGCAATTTGGTGCCGATGGGCATCAGCCGTGCCGCCTGACCGGTGCCGCCGGCGACCTGGTTGAACACCGCGTAATCAGCCAGCGGGCCATCGCTTTCGCTGCCCTCGGCGCGCCGTGGATACAAGCGGCTTTCCAGGTCCTGACGGCTCACCGCCTGGCCGCCGCGTGCGGCGTATTCCCACTCAACCTCGGTAGGCAGGCGCACAAAGCCCAGGCCGCCGTCTTCGGCTGACGAACCGCGCCCGCTCACCGGCAACAACTCGCGGTGGTACTTCATCAGCCAGGCGCTGTACACCGCCGAAAAACGCTCGGCTTCAAAACGCGACAGCTTAACCTTGGGCAACCGCCCGGCCATGCCGGTGGGCGCGTCACACGCCGGTGCCGGTTCACCGTTGGCCAGGGACTGCGCCTGGCCCATCACCTGGGCATATTGGCGTGCAGTCACTTCGTACTTGCCGATGAAGTACAGCATGGGCTTGAGTGGGGTCTTGGCGTCGGTCTTGGGCATCAGCGGCGCGATGACCTTGTTCCAGGCCTTGGGCAAGTCCTTGAGGGTGAACTGGCCGTTGATGAAGTCGCGGCGATAACCGGAAATAAACGACTGCTGGTAACCGGCCTCGCCTTCGGCAAAGGGGTAGCCGAGGCTGACTTCGCGGTCATCCAGGGTGCCCTGGGCCAGCACGTAGGCATAGCGGAACACCATGTTGCCTTCGCACGGCAGCGGCAAGCTCACGTCATCCGGCAACGGTTTCGGGTTGTCGAGCTTGTCGCTTGCCTCATCCGCCCAGGCCAGCGAGGCCAGGCTCAGCGCCACGCAGGCGCCCAGTAACTTATACATCTCTGATTCCTTCAGAAGCCTGGATACGCGCCACCCGCCACCCCCCACAGGCCGCCGCCACGGCGCTGACGCCGAGCACGGCAGCCAGGGCCAGGCCGTAGTGACGCGCCAACAGATGGCTGGCGTACTCGCCCGGCACCTGCACGAAGAGTTGATTCAAACCCGCTTCGGCCAGGCCATAGAGCCCCACACTGAGCAAGCCCGCAAAACCGGCGCTGTACAGCGCCTGCAACAGCACGAACAGCAACAGCGCGCCGGTGGAAAACCCCAGCAGGCGCAACACTGACAATTCCCGCCGCTTGCGCGCGACCGCCGCCAACGCGCCGGCAAATATCGCCGCAAAGGCTCCGGCCAGGGCCAACCCGGCGATGATCCAGAATACAATCGACAGGTTGCGGCTCAACGACTGCACTTGGGCGATAGTGTGCGCCTGGGTCGACACCAGCAGGTTCTGCCCGGCGAAATACACCCGCAGCGGTTCCACATCACTGAGGCTGCGCGCATACAGGCGAAACGCCGGATAGATACGCTGTTCGCTCACGCCCGCCACCTCGCCGTCCCAATGCAACGCCGGCACCGCACGGCCATCGCGATAATCTTCCGCCGCTTCCAGCAACGCTAAATCAGTCAACAGTCCATCACGGGCAAAGGCTTCCAACGGCAACACCGCCAGCACTTGCAACCGCGTGCGCTGGGCCTCGACGCGCCCCGCCACTTGCCGCGCAAAGCTGGTTTCCAGCCAGTCACCGGGCCTTGCCGCAAGCTTTTCGGCAGCGGTATGGCTGAGCACAATCTGATCCAAACCGTGAGGCATCGGTAAGCCTGCCAACAACGGATCACCCGCTGCGGTTGGCAACATTTCCAGGGTCAGCGCGCCCACTTGGGCCGTTGCCGCAATCTGCCGTGTGCGCGGCAAAGCAAACGCCACATCGCTGCGCTGCCCCAACTGCTCGATAAACGCTGCGCTGAATCGGCCACCGCCCAACGGGATAATTTCACGGGTAGCCGGATCGGTCTCCAAGCGTTCGGTCAAACTGCTAACCAGTCCAAATTTCAGGCCGAATAACACCAGCAATGGCGCGATAACCGCTACCAGCGCCAGCACCGAACAGGCCGACAGCCAACCGTCGTTGCGATAGTCCTGCCAGGCGAGTGAGGCAAGCAGACCGATGCGCATCAGCACGCCTCCCCGAGGGTTGCGGTGACGCCGCCGTCAGCATCGCGACGGCAATCGATACGCCGCACCTGCAAGCCACTGGCGCGGGCCAGGGGTTCGTCATGGGTGGCGATCACACAGGCCGCCCGCTGTTCACGGGCCCGGGCCAGCAGCGCCTGCATCACCCGCTCGGCGTTGAGCGGGTCGAGGGAAGCGGTCGGCTCATCCGCCAGCACCAGTTGCGGCGCATGGGCCAGGGCGCGGGCACAACTCACGCGCTGGCGCTGGCCCACCGACAACGCCGCCGGGCGCTTGGCCAACTGATCGCTGACCTGCAACTGCTCGGCCAGACGCGCCACGCTGCCGTCGTCCTTCAAGCCCAGCAATTGCCGGGACAAAGCGATATTGCCGCGCACATCCAGAAACCCCAGCAGCCCACCGGTTTGCGGCACATAGCCCAAGTGCTGGCTGCGCAACGCGGCCAGGGCGGATTGCCGGTCGGCACGCCACAGCGCGCCGATGTCCTGCTGGTTGAACGCAAACTGCCCGACCTGATCCGGCGCCAATACCAGCGCCAGCAGATCCAGCAACGTGCTTTTGCCGCAACCACTGGGGCCGACAATCGCCAGTTGTTCGCCCGCTTGCAGGTGCAACGCCGGAATCACCAGGCTGTAGCGCTGGCTACCAACGCCCCGGCTCTTGTGCACTGCGCTCAGGTTCAACATTACGGCAGCGTCGACAGCGGCACGCGGTACAACGCATCACCCGGTTCGGCATCGCCGAAACGGACCCAGTTGGCCACGTCGTTATGGAAGGTTTCATACAGGCGGATTTTCGAATCCAACTCGTCGATAAAGTCTTCCTGCTCGGCCACGCTCAACGACAACCACAAATCCTGGGTCATGTTCAGCGACTTGCTGCGGTACGGCAGGCCCTCCAGGTATTCACCGAGCAGACCGCCGTCGGCCAGGTTACCGCCCTTGCGCAGGGCTTGGGGGTCTCGGCTCATGTAGGCCGAGGCGCTGGCGATTTCCTGGAAGAAATCCTTGGGCGAGCTTTGGGTTTTGCGCGCCGCATCCACGATCAACTTCAGCGACTGTTGCAGGTCATTGAGTTGCAGCTTGGTCAGCATCACGCACACCTGGAACGCTGGCAGTGCCGGGTTGGTCAGGTCGCGGTCGGCGGTCCAGGCGCTGACCAGTTGCGGCGCCTGGCTGGCGGTTTTGCGCCCGAGGAAGTCCATGTGCATGGCATAGCCGACCGCGGTGGATTTGTCCGCCAGGCTTGGCGCCGAACCGAGCAGCGGCACCGGTTGCGGCGTGTTGTTGCGCACCTGATGCACCAGGTCGGCGAACACTGTACCGATCTCATCGACGCGCTCACCCAGCTTGCGCACATCGCCTCCCGGCACTGGCGTGTACAGGTCACCGATCTGCGGGTTGGCGTCGGCGGTAAGGATGCGGTACTGGCTCTCGGCACCGGCGTGGGTTTTCTTGCCGACATCGGTGCGCAGATGCAGCGCGTAGATCTTGATCTGCTTGCCGAGTGCGGCCTGTCGCACTTCGGCTTCGTTCATCTGGGTAGCGGCGAACGGGTCGTTCTTGCGCAGCGCACCCGCGTCGGTGACCAGCAGGATGATGCGCCCGCCATAGCCCGACCAGTCCATGCCATCCACCGCCTGCATCACCCCGGCAAACGCATCTTCGTTGAAGGAATGGCTGGAGACGGTTGAGGCTTTGACCTGGCGCGCCATATCGAGGAAGCGCTGCGGATCGCGCCCCTGGTCGAGGCTGATCAGGGTCTTGGCGACGTACTCAAGGCCAGGGGTTTTCTTGATGCTGCTGCGAAAGCCGACCAGGCCGAAGCTGACGCTGTCCAGTTCGCCGCGCTCGGCGATACGGGTTTGCAACTCGTGTACGACGTCGCGGATCTGGTCGATGTAGGGCTGCATCGACACCGTGGTATCCACCACCAGCACCACGGCGGTGCGGAATGCATCGGCATTGGCGCTGAGTGTCGGGGTCGCCGGTGTGGCAGCCGCGCTGCGGCCTGGGTCGATGGAGGCCACGTTGAGCAACTGCACCGGCTGGCCGTTTTCATCGAAGCTCTCTTTTGAGTCGAAAATCGGCAACAGGTAGAACTGGTTTTGCGGCACCGCGCTGGCAGTCGGCTCCAGGGCCAGCACTTGCTGGTTGTCTTCACGGTTGCTCTGCGCCTTGGCCAGCACGCTTTTCGCGGCGGCAGGATCGGCCAACAGTTTCTCCACCTCGCCGGATTGGCGCAGGAACATCACAGGCGCACGCCCCGAGCGCTCGGTGAACTTGAGCACCAGGCTTTGTTTCCAGTCGCTGACCTGGGCGGCCGGCAACCAACCGTCGCTGCGCCCATCGGTGGCGGCGCCCACGCGTACCCACGGGCTGCCATCCACTTCCTTGCGCTGGTACACGTAGAGCACGGAAAACGCCGGCAACGCCCTACCCGGCGTGCTGCCCGCGTCTGCTGAAAGCTGGGCGCCGGGCTTGCTGAGTACGCGCTGGAACAGGGTCTTCTTGCCCGCCATCAGCAACGGGCGTTGACCGCCATCCACTGCAGCGACAGCCACCGGTGGCGTCACCGTGGGCACCACGGCGGCTGGCGGCTGAGCCGGTTCATCGCTGCCACTCAACCACCAGTAGCTGGCGCCACCAATGGCCAACGCGACGGCGACCGCCACGGCGGCCAAGGCCAATACCGGACCACGGCGCTGCTCGGACGGGGCACTGTGCTGCGTCGGCGTAACCACCGGTTGGCGCACTATTGGCTGCGGCTGCGGCTTATCAGTCGGAATGTCGATGGTGACAGGGGTCATGCCCGCCAGATCAAAGCTCAATGGAATCGGCAGCGGCCGTACCAGCGTGGCGTCCGATTCATCCGCCGGCAGTTGATCCAGCGCCAACAACAACGCTGCCGCATCCGGATAACGCTGCGCCGGGTCTTTGGCCAACAACTTGCGCAGCACACCCTGGTAACGCCCGTGATGCACAGGCAATTCCGGCAACGGCTCAGTCAGGTGCGCCAGCGCAGTGGAAAGCGCATCGGTGCCGCTGTAGGGCAGCTTGCCGACGAGGATTTCGTACAGCACCACACCGAGTGCGTAGAGATCGGCGCGCCCGTCGATCTCCTGACCCCGCGCCTGCTCGGGGCTCATGTAGCTGGGTGTACCCACGGCAAACCCGGCCTGGGTGAATTGGGTGCGGTCGTCCAGCGACTTGGCGATACCAAAGTCGGAAAGTACTGCAGTGCCATCGGCGCGGAACAGAATATTCGCCGGCTTGACGTCGCGATGCACCAACCCCTGGGCATGGGCATAACCCAGCGCCGAGGCGATCTGGCGGATCAGCGTCACCCCCTGCTCCGGCGTCAGGCCGGCAGCGATGCGCTCCTTGAGCGTGCCGTTAGGCAGGTATTCCATGGCCATGTAATACAGCTCACCGACGTTGCCGATGTCATGGATGGTCACCGTGTGCGGGTGCGAAAGGCGCGCCAGGGTCTTGCCCTCGCGCAGGAAGCGCTCGCAGAAACTCGGATCTGCCGCCAGCGCCGCGGCCATCACCTTCAACGCTACCTTGCGCTCCAGCGAACGCTGAGTCGCCAGGTACACGCTGGCCATGGCGCCTTCGCCGATCTCGCCTTCGATGTCATAACCTGGAATGACAATGTTCATGACGAGACCTTCACGACGAGGGTGGTGATGTTGTCCGGTGCGCCGCGATTGAGCCCCAGGTGTACCAGGCTGCGCACGATTTCATCCGGTGCGTCATGGCTGAGCACGTCGCGGATTTCGCGGTCTTCGACGGTCTTGTTCAGGCCGTCGCTGCACAACAGGTAGCTGTCGCCGGGAGCGATCAACAGTTCAACCGACGCCACGTCCAGTTGCGCTTCCACGCCGACAGCGCGGGTGACGATATTGGAGCGCGGATGAGTGCGGGCGTCAGCTTCGCTGAGCAAGCCGCTGTCTTGCAGGTCCTGCACGTAGCTGTGGTCGCGGGAGATGCTTTCCAGCACGCCGTCACGCAGGCGATACAAGCGACTGTCGCCGGCCCACAGGCACACACCGCGCAAGCCGCGGGCGGCGAATACCACCACCGTACTGCCCATCATGGTCACGCCACGGTTGGCGGTTTCTTCGCGTACAGCGGTGTTGATGCGCAGCAGATCATTGCGCAGCGCCGCGGTGTATTCGTCGAGGGAGCGGCCCAGCGGTACATGGCGCAGGCTGTCGACGATCAAGCTGCTGACATAGTCCCCCGCGGCGTGCCCGCCCATGCCATCGGCCACCACCCACAGGCGGTTTTCCGGCAGGTCCAGAAAGGCATCTTCGTTGACTTGGCGAACCATGCCCACATGGCTTTTGCTCGCGGATTTGTACGTCGCGCCCATCTACACCACACCTTCTTGTCCGAGCAAAAACTGCGCAAAATCATTGGCGGCAGGCAAGCCCTGGCACCGTAATAAACCAGGTGAAATACGTTGCGAACCACGGCCCCACCACAGGCTCGCGCCCTCGCACGCCTGTTCGGCCAGTGCGGTCATGCGCTGATGGGGCACCGTAGCGGCCACGCGCTGCAGGCCGGCGAAACGGCTGTCGACCGCACGCGGCTCACTCGCAGGAATGCCCAGGGCGTCGATCCCCGCGTTGAAACTTTCGAAGGTAGCGCCACTGTCCAGGGTGCTGAGCAACAGCTCTTCGGCCTGCTCGAACCAGGTGTCCGGCCCGCCCACCAGGGAGGCGGGGTTGGTGTCGTGATCCAGCAAGGTGACCACGGCCAGCGGAAAATACCGCCCGACCCGATCAATGCTCGGCATCACCACGCCCGCCGCGGCATCAGGCCCGCATACGCCTGGCGCCAGTACGAAGCGCCACAACGGGCTGACCAGATACACGTTGAGCCAGTCACCGCCCAGGCTGTTCTGGCTGGCGAGCAAACCCGCCGCCAGCCAGCTGTCCCATGGGCCGATAAAGCTCTGGGGCAAGGCGCGGCTGACAAAGTCCCCGCGACTGGCCAACTTGCCGTAGAAACCCACAGTCGTCATAGCCGCTCCGGCAGGCTGAAACCGCTGAGCACGCGGCTTCTGAACGGGTTGAAGGCACTGTTGGCGCGCAGCTCGTAGGCGATGCTCGCACCATCAACCCGCAGGCGCAGGTTGAAGCGGTCCGGCGAGTTGCCCGCGGTGAGGTCCGATTGCTCCAGCAGACGGAACCAGGCCCACGGGCCGTCCAGCGTGATACCGGAGCGACCACTGGCCGACGGCGGCATGATGGAAATACGCACCACGCCGATGCTGCCAGGGTTCGGCCATTGCATCGCTACCGGGCGGCTCGGGCCGTGGTCGTAGCTCAACTGCTGGCCATCCAGATCAAGCAGAAACTGGGTGATGGTCGGGTCCATCGACACCGGCTTGAGCTCGAAACGCACGATAGGCTGGGTGCCCCCGGACCTGAAGAACGCATCGCGAATTGTCGCCGCCCGCTGGAAGGTTTGCAGCACGCCCGGGGCAATCCCCAGCTTCTGCGCCGCGCCCGGTTGCCAGCGCCAGGTCTGTGCCGATGTATCCACATAGGGCTGCAAGTATTTGCGGAAGTAGTTATCCATCACCCCGCCCACGCCGAAGAACTGGCCGAAGTCATCCAGGGTGGCGTCCCGCGCACTGCCCGGCGAAATCGGGTAGCGACCGGCCAACGACTGGCGATACACGTTGACCACTTCGCTGACCCAGGCCGCGTTCAGCTGGTTACGCACCCCGCCCATCATGCTGTTGGTGGTGGAATTGACCACCGACTTGACCATGCCCTGCACCAGCGGCGGCTGGCGCTCGGCATTCAGGCTGACCCGCGTGGCCGCAGCCGCCGCCTGGTTCTTGGCCTCACCGAGCAAGGCATCGCCGCTGGCACCGACCATGGCGCTGACCTGCACATACAGCGCATTCATGTCCGACAGCAGGCCGTCGATGGCCGCCGGTTCGCCTTCGTTTTTGCTGACGATGCTGTTGAGTTCGGCAAAGTGCGCGGTCACCGGATCCTCCGACGCCGCCGGGGCATTCGCCGTCGGTTGCTCCTGGCCAAGCAAGCTGCCAAGGCGCTCCTTGAGCTTGTCGACGCCACCTTCCACCGGTACACCCTTGGCAGCCAACTGGCGCTCTTCGGCTTGCAGATCGGTTTCCCTGGCGACCGCCACCAGCAGCTTTTTCAGCGGCGAGGTCGGGCCGGAAATCACCCGCAGCACGTCGGCGGCCTGGGCCACGCTGGTGATCGGCACAAAGTCGATGTCGGCGAGCAGCGCATCCCACTGGCGCTGGTAGTCCTGGAAGTACAAACGACGCACATCCGCGGCCAGACTCACCACGTTCTGCTGATCGGCCTGCTCGTGGCCCAGCACCCATTGTTCCTCGGCCAGGGTGCCGGTCTGGTTCAGGCTGCTCAGCAAGAACGCCTGACGATAGCCCTTGGCAGTGAAGAATCCACTCAACGGCTCACCCAACGGCTTGCCGCTTTTGCGGCTGAACACCAGCGCGGCGTCACGCCCAGCGGCTTCGTTGAGACGAAAGTCCGGGATGCCTTCGGGCAGTTTCTGGCGCTTGACCCGGTCATACACGCGCTGGGCCACCGGCAGTTGCTGCAACTGGCGTCGCAGGTCATCGATCAGGCGCGGGTCCAGGCGGGCGCTCGGCGGGTGCCGTTCGAACAGCGCTTGCAAGTGCCCGGCCAGCGCCTGACGCTGATCGGCCGGAAGGTCGCGGGGCAGGTTGCGATCCCAGTCCAGGGCGATCCAGGCCTTGATAAAGTCCGGATCGTAATGCTCGGTGTCGGCGAGCATCAGGTAGGCCTTGAGGCCCTCGTAGAGAAAGTCGGAGTTACCGCCGCCGTGCAGTTGCTCTTCGATGCGCGTCACCAAGCGTGGCGCGAACACGGCGATCAACAGCTTGCGGTAGACACTGGCGGATTCGGCTTCAAGCATATCGCCCTGATACAGCCCCAGCCCTTCGGACCAGCTCGGCGAATCCCCCGCGAGGTTCTTCACCGCGTTCAGCAGTGGTAGCACCGCGAGCACTTCTCGTTGTGCCGGGCTCAGGTTCTGCACGGTCTGGCCCAGGGGCGCAACTTTCTGGTCGACCTGGGCGATATACGCCTGGTTGGCGCGATAACTCACCCACCACAGGCTGCTGACCACCACGACCAGCGCTACGGTGGCCGCCAGCACACCACGTGCAATCCACTTGCGGCGCCGTTCGATTTTCGGGTTCACCCCCACCAAGCCACGCTCGGCGAAAGCCACTGCGGTGAAGAGTTTTTCGATGAAGTAACTGCGCCCGGTGCCGCTCTGGCGCGCCAGGTGCTGGCGGTCCAGGTTCATGCTCTGGGCCATGGCGCCGATCAGGCGGTCAATCGGGCTGCCTTCCTGGGTGCCGCTGGTGAAATACACGCCACGCAGCAACACGCGCTCTTCAAAGGCGTTGGGCTTGAACACACCTTCAAGGAAGCTTTGCAGACAGTCCTTCAACGCGCCGAACTGCTGCGGGAAACCGTAGATCAGGTCGCGGCGTGCCGGGTCGCGCTCCTGTTGCAGACGCTCGACCAGGCGTTCGTTGAGGCGCTGCTCCAGCCCGGCGAATTCGCTTTGCAGGTGCGCCAACGGGCTGTCGCTATTTTTGCCGTCGTCCAGGGCAAAGGTCATGCCCCACACCTGGGCGCGCTCTTCCTTGCTCAGGTTGTCGAAGAACTCCATGAAGCCCGGCACCAGGTCGAGCTTGGTCAGCATCAGGTAGATGGGGAAACGCACGCCCAACTGGGTGTACAGCTCCTGGATACGCAGGCGAATCGCGGCGGCATGGGCGGCGCGCTCGGCGTCTGTACCCAGCAGCAAATCCGACAGGCTGATGGCGATAAACGCACCATCGATGGGTCGGCGCGAACGTTGCTTTTTCAGCAGGTCAAGAAAGCCCAGCCACGCGGCTTTATCCACCGTCGAGTTGCTGTCCTGGGTGGTGTAGCGGCCCGCGGTGTCAAGCAAAACGGCCTGATCGGTAAACCACCAGTCGCAGTTACGCGTACCACCCACGCCGCGCACGGCACCGGCGCCCAACTGCGCCGCCAGCGGAAAGTGCAATCCGGAATTGACCAGTGCGGTGGTCTTGCCCGAACCCGGCGGGCCAATGATCACGTACCACGGCAGCTCGTAAAGGTTGCGGCGTTCGTCACCGCCCAGCTTGGCTTTTTTCAGCAGCGTCAGGGCTTCGTCCATGCGCTGGCGCAGGGTGGACAACTCTTCGGCAGTGGCAACACTGTTGGGATCAGCCGGGGTTTCGGCGGCCAGGCTGCGCATCACTTCGGCAGCCTGGCGGCGGGCCTGGATGATGCGGAACACGCGGTAGGCAAGCCACAGCGCAAATACCAGGATGATCAACGCCCAGCGTCGCCCCTCGGGCATCAACACGTCGAGCAACGGCCCGACAAACCAGATGATCAGGCTCAGGGCAATCAGGCCCAGAACGGGGATTACCCAGCGAATCATGAAACTGAAAAACGCCTTCACTCGACGCCCTCCGCCAGTACGGTGATTTCAACCCGACGATTGCGGGCACGGCCTTCGGCAGTACCGTTGCTCGCCAGCGGCTCGGTGTCGCTACGGCCTTCGGCGCTGAAGCGATCAGCCTGGCCGGTCTTGGCCGCGAGGATCTCCAGCACCGACTTGGCCCGGGCTTCGGACAGCGCCCAGTTCGACGGGAAGCGCAGCGTGGCGATCGGGCGGTTGTCGCTATGGCCGGTGACACGCACCTGGCCCTTGACCTTGCGAATGGCATCAGCGATGCGCAGCATCAGCGGCTGGTAAGCATCGACAATGCTGGAGCTGGCGGAGGCGAACAGCTCATCGCCACGAATGGTCACCACCGAACGGTCAACCTTGTCTTCCACGGCCACGCGACCGGCCTTGATGTCTTCGGCCAGGAAGCCGGCCAGGCGCGGCCGCTCGATCACTTTTGGCTGCGCCACCGGACGGTCGATGGCCTGCACCGGGATCTCGCCCAGTGCATGAATGTTTTTAAACACTGGCTCGGCGTCCGAGGCCAGTTTCATGCGCAGGCCAAACAGCAACGCCAGCAGCAGCGCCACGCCGATCGCCACGGCGATCCACGGTGGCATGAACTGCGCCAGGCGATCACGGGCCACGGTCACGCCGCGCCAGTGCGGCGACAGCTCACGCTCGTGTTCACCACGGGCACTGCGAATCGCTGCGGCGGTGCGCTCGCGCAAGGCTTCCAATTGGCTGCGACCGTCGGTCATCACGCGGTAGCGGCCTTCGAAACCCAGGCACATGCACAGGTACAACAGCTCCAACAGGTACAGGCGTTCCCGTGGGCTTTGCAGGCAGTGGTCGAGCAACTGGAAGACCTTTTCACCGCCCCAGGCTTCGTTGTGCACGGTGATCAGCAGGCTTTGCTTGCCCCAATCACTGGTGCTGCCCCACGGCGTGCTCAACACCGCTTCATCCAGGGCGGTGCACAGCGCGTAACGGGCCAGCAGCACTTCGTTGCGCGCCACACCAGCCGCTTCGGCGCGTTCTTCGAACTGACGCAGATAGGCCAACAACTGCGCCCGCAGGCTGGCTGGCGCCGGGTGGGCGATGGTGTTGCGCAGCCGCGTCAGCAACGCCAGTAAAGGGCCGGCGGCGCTTTCCAGCGGGTTGAGGCCCTGGCTTTTGCCGGTGAGGATCGGCGCAGCCGGCATCGACAGCGGCGTCGGTTCTGCGCGTGCAGGCTCCGGCGCTCGGCCACCCGGGCGCGGCATGAACTGGGTGCGGTCATCATCATTGGGGTGCATCGCGGATTATCCTCGGATCGCCCAGAAGGCCAGGTTCAAACCCGGGAACTGCCCGGCGATATGGAAGGCAAAGCCGCCGGAATTGCTCAACTGCTGCCAGTGCTCGCTGCCTCGGTCCAGCTCGTAGTAGGTACTACCGGCGTGGTACGGCAATTGGCGCGGCGCCACCGGTAACGGCAGCAAGCCAATGCCTGGCAGTTGCAGGTTGACCATGTCGCGAATGTGCTCCACCGAACCGACTTTGCTCTGCTGGCCAAAGCGTGCGCGCAGGGTTTCGCCGGGCACATCGGCACGCACCACGAGGATGAAACTGGCGTTGTCGAGCAGGGTCTTGTCGGCCAGCATCGCCACGTGGATACCGTAGGCCTTCTCCACAATCGGGATCGGCGTGGCCTTGCTGTCGATCAGCATCGACAGCGCTTCACGCAGGGCCGCCATCACCGGAGTGAAGCTCAGCGCCAAGTCATCGTGCTGGTATTGCGGGTATTCCTGCGGGCGGCGACCTGAAGTGGAGAAGGTCGAAAACTCACCGGCCAGGCTCACCAGTTCGCTGAAGAAGCGCTCCGGGTGCAGCGGGCTCAACTGGCTCAAATGCTGGATCAGCGGCTGGGCGCGATTGACCAGCTGCAGCAGCATGAAGTCGGCAATCTCCGAAGCGCCGCCAGCGCCGGAGGCCACCACGCGCCCCGCCAGGGCTTCGCCACGCTGGTGCAGCAGGCCGAGCAGTTCACTGCGAAACGCAGTCAGCGGTTTGCTTGCGGTCACATTCAGCACCGGCGGGATGTAGGTGTCGTCGAGCACCAGTGCACGGTCGGCGCGTTTTTCCTTGATGCGTACCAGGCCAATGGCGGCATAGTCGCTGATGCCGTCCTGCGCCGTCAGCAGGCGCAATGCCCGCGACCCCACAGCTACCGGGGCGCGGTTTTCGAACGGCGCGTTGTCATCGCGCACTTCACGCACCTGGCTGACATAACGCGCAGCTTCCAGGGCTTCGCCTTCCTCAACCGTGTCACGCGCACCGGCACGCTTGAGCGGCAGGGCCAGGTACACCAAGCCGTCGCGCAGGTTGTCGTCGATACTCAACGGGCTCGGCGCCAGGTCATCCTGGGGGATATTGAAGGGCGTGCCATCGGGCAACAGGCCGCGGGCCGATACGATCGCCAGTTTGCCCTGGGCCAGCAGGCCCTGGTCGATCAGCAACTCGGAAAAACCCCAGGCCCCTGCCGACAACGGACGGCTGCGCGCGTCGATCAGGTTTTCCAGGTAACGGTCATGCTGCTGGAAGTGCTGCGTTGCGATGAACATGCCTTCCGACCAGACCACGCGATTGTTCCAGGACATGGGGGCTCCGATTGCTTGTTATTGGGCTGGGCTGGAGGGGGAAACCACGACGTCGGCGCGCACGGCACGCACATCGAGGCTGATCTGGTATTCGCTGGATTGGCGCGGCGCTACGTTGATCACGGCGCGCCATTGCGCGCGGTCCAACTCGCGATAGCCCACCAGCACGCCGATCTGGCGCGTGGCCGGGTTGAGGTCGCGCTGAATGCTCAGTTGCTGGCCGGGTTGCACCACCACTTCATCCTGGTCCAGCAGGTCGAGGCCGAGGGTGGATTGCGCACGGTCAGCCAGGGCGAAGTAATCGGAGCGGGAAAAGGTCGCGGCGTTTTTCAGTTCGAAAATACGCACCCGCACCGGCGCAGCCTGGCCATTGGCGCCGGGGTTGAGCCCGGCGATCGCGTGGAAATGCAACTCGACGGCGGCGCTGTTGGCTTGCGTGTCGGCAGCCGCTTCGGGTTTGGCCGCGTCGTTTGCACACGCGGTCAGCAGCAGCGCGGTAGCGGCTGCGAGTAAAAACCTGGGAATCATCCTGCGTCCTCAATGACGTGTTTAGCTATCCGTTTTATCCATAAGTGCGACGCGCTTTAGCGTCGCTGTCGTGCGCTGTGCTCTTCGTAGGCCCGGCTGAATTCGCGACCGAACAGGTCCTGGAAATCCTCCTGGGCCTCGCGCGAAATGTTGCTGTAGAGCTCGGTAAACTGCTGCCAGTACTGGGCCTGGCGCGAGCCGTTGAAAATGCTCGAAAGGCCACCGGGCTTGCCCATGCGTTCCTCCAACTGCGCCGGTTCAAAGCGCGCGAGCAGGTGTTTGATCGCCGCTTCCACGCCAGCCATCACGGCCAACTGGTGGGCGCGCAGGTCATCGAAACTGTCCCGTACCGCGATGTCCGGCGCCATAAACGCCTGGTTGCCATGACGAAGCAGCAGCAGTAACGCTTCGTCGGCATTCGGGGCGAATTTCAACGGGTTGTTTTCAGCGGGGCGGATCATCGTCTGCTGCATACGGAACTCGCCCTTGAGGCTGGCCCGGGCGCGCAATACGTCGATCAGGCCCTCGACCATCAGCCGGTAGCTGCGGCCGATGCTTTCCATCTGGGCGCTGGCGTCGGCTTGGTCCAGGCGCAACTGGTCGAGACCGGCACCACGCAGGAAGGCTTGCAAGAGGTCGGTAGGTTGCGCAGCGTCTGCCACGGCCAGCGCAACCGGCTCGACCACGGGCGGCGGAGCAATCGGTGCTGGGGCAATCGGCGCCGGGGCAGGCGCGGCATTGGCGACGGGCGCGGGCGCAGGCACGTCGCCAAACAGGTCCCAGTCTTCAGGAATGACAGCGCCTTGCACCACCGGTTTCTCGACTATCGGTACAGCAACCGGAGCCGGCGGGCGGAAATCGTGTTGTTCGGATGGCACATGGTCCGCCACAGTGGGCGGCGGCACGGCGGTGGGGCTGAGGAAGTCGAACAGGTCTGGCAGGGTTTCCATCGACGAGGCGCCGTGGAATTGCGGTGCGATCATCGGCGTAGGCGCAGGCGGACTCGCCACAGCGCCCATCAGCGCTTCGAAGCTGTTTGGCGACTCACCGGCAAACGGTTGGCTGTCGACGGCTTGCACGTTGAAGTCGATGCGCGCCTGGATTTCGTAATCGCCGATGCGGATCAACTCGCCATCTTGCAGCGGCTCGCTGTTACCCCGGCGCATACGAATACCGGCCTTGACCAACTCCACACCATTGGTGCTGTTATCGGTTAAGTAATAACGGCCATCTTTGTATTGAATAACGCAATGCTGGGAGGAGACGAGACGCTCAGGATCAGGCAATACCCAGTCATTATCCGAACTGCGACCAATAGCTATCCTGCCCTGATCCATGGACTTTTCAGCGCATTGCCCTGGGGTAATCTTGTGATAACTAGTGATAGTCAAACACAGCGACATCTTGCCTCCTTGCTGATGCATCGCGCGCGGTCTACCCAACGGGCCACGCTTCCCTGAAGATTTGCCCGCGGTCGCGAAAACGACCGCCAAAATCTGCTTTTACCAGCATGATCGCTGATCTTAACTGGCTTGCATGACAAAAATCCTCCATGGGCGCGCCTTTCGACCCGCCAGTCGCACAGGTTGTTAAACACCGCACATCTGTCACAGAGGGCGAATAGCTTACCTTGACAAGGCATAACTACTACACCAAAAATGCACAACTTCTTGAACATCAGTGATGGCGCAGTAGTGGCACTCTGATTGTATGACCAAGAAAACATGCACAGTTCATTGCGCAACTAATGCATGCGTTGCCCGCCTTCCAGCGGGCTGATAAGGAGATCGAACTCAGTGGATGTGCCGTTGCTGCTCACCGCCGTTTCTGCAACTTCGCCCTGTGGCGAAGACATGGAATATGACGCGCAATTTCTGCAACTGGAACGTGATGCCAAGGGCCAGCCCGAGCGCAGCATGGGCGACTCGATCCTGCCCGCCGAGCCGCCGGAGTGGCGCAGCATCCAGCAGCAGAGCCTCGACCTGTTGCAGCGCAGCAAAGACCTGCGCATCACTCATTTCCTGCTGCAAAGTTCCCTCGCCTTGCAGGGCGTGGCCGGGCTGGCTGAAGTCCTTGTCCTGATCAACGCCTTGCTGCGCGAATACTGGGCCGACGTGCATCCGCGCCTGGATGCCGACGACGACAACGACCCCACCGTGCGCATCAACGCCCTGACCGGCCTGACCTGCGACACCAATATTCGCCTGTTGCGCGAAAGCATCCTGACACGCTCACGCACCTTCGGGCCCGTGAGCCTGCGCGCCGCGCTCAACGCCAGCGGCCTGCAGAGTTTTGCCGATGAGCAACTGGGCAACCAGCAGCTCAACGCTGCATTCCTCGACAGCGACCCCGAGCTGCTGCAAGCCACCCGCGACGCGTTGATCGCAGCGCGTACGGCCTGCGAAGCCATCGAGCAACAGGTCAATGACCAGGTCGGTTCCGCCCAGGGCGTGGACCTCAGCGCCTTGAAGCAGCCGCTCAAGCAGGCCCTGCAAATACTCAATCAAGCGGTGCCCGGCACCGACAGCAGCAGCGAACCCGAGGCAGTCAGTGAAGACAATGCCCCCTCGGTCGATTTCGCCGCCGCACCCGCAGCCCCGCGCCCGACGGGCGACATCGCTACTCGCGATGACGTGTTGCGCAGCCTCGACAAGATCCTTGCGTACTACACCCGACACGAGCCTTCGAGCCCGCTGCCGGTGTTGTTGAACCGAGCGAAAAATCTGGTGCACGCCGACTTCGCGGCCATCGTGCGCAATCTGATTCCCGACGGCATGTCCCAATTTGAAAACCTGCGCGGCCCGGACAGCGAGTAAGCCGCCGGACCGTGCAGTAACAACACCGTCGCTCAAGCGACCAGGAGCAGCAACGTGGCGAAGCAAAGTTCTCAGAAATTCATCGCGCGCAACCGTGCGCCTCGAGTGCAGATCGAGTACGACGTCGAGCTCTACGGCGCCGAGAAAAAGGTCCAGCTGCCCTTCGTAATGGGTGTGATGGCCGACCTCGCCGGCAAGCCCGCCGAGCCGCTGGCACCCGTGGCCGACCGCAAGTTCCTTGAAGTGGACGTCGACAACTTCGACTCACGCCTCAAGGCCATGCAGCCACGCGTGGCGTTCCACGTACCCAACGAGCTGACCGGCGAAGGCAACCTGAGCCTGGATATCACCTTCGAAAGCATGGACGACTTCAGCCCGGCCGCCGTGGCGCGCAAGGTTGACTCGCTGAACCAGTTGCTCGAAGCCCGCACTCAGTTGGCCAACCTGCTGACCTACATGGACGGCAAGACCGGCGCTGAAGAAATCATCATGAAGGCGATCAAGGACCCGGCACTGCTTCAGGCACTTGCCAGCGCGCCCAAGCCTGCAGGGGAGCAGTAATCATGACTGACAATACCGCCCGCGAAGGCAGCCAGATCCTGGGTGCCACCGAAGAAGCCAGCGAGTTCGCCAACCTGCTGCTGCAAGAATTCAAACCCAAGACCGAGCGTGCCCGCGAAGCCGTGGAAACCGCGGTGCGCACCCTGGCTGAACAAGCCCTGGCGCAAACCGACTTGGTGTCCAACGATGCGATCAAGTCGATCGAATCGATCATCGCCGCCATCGACGCCAAGCTCACCGCCCAAGTCAACCAGATCATCCACCACCAGGATTTCCAACAGTTGGAAAGCGCCTGGCGTGGCCTGCACTATCTGGTCAACAACACCGAGAGCGATGAGCAACTGAAGATTCGCGTGCTCAACATTTCCAAGCCGGAGCTGCACAAGACCCTGAAGAAATTCAAGGGCACCGCGTGGGACCAGAGCCCGATCTTCAAGAAGATGTACGAAGAAGAATACGGCCAGTTCGGCGGCGAACCCTACGGCTGCCTGGTGGGCGATTACTACTTCGACCAGTCGCCACCCGACGTGGAACTGCTGGGCGAGCTGTCGAAAGTCTGCGCCGCCATGCACTCGCCGTTCATCGCGGCCGCATCGCCAACCGTGATGGGCATGGGCTCCTGGCAGGAACTGTCGAACCCACGCGACCTGACCAAGATTTTCACCACCCCGGAATACGCCGGCTGGCGCTCGCTGCGTGAATCGGAAGACTCGCGCTACATCGGCCTGACCATGCCGCGCTTCCTGGCGCGCCTGCCGTATGGCGCAAAGACCGACCCAGTGGAAGCCTTCGCCTTCGAAGAAAACACCGACGGCGCCGACAGCTCCAAGTACACCTGGGCCAACGCCGCCTACGCGATGGCGGTGAACATCAACCGCTCGTTCAAGCACTACGGCTGGTGCTCGCGCATCCGTGGTATCGAGTCTGGCGGTGAAGTGGAAAACCTGCCGGCCCACACCTTCCCTACCGATGACGGTGGTGTGGACATGAAGTGCCCGACCGAAATCGCCATCAGCGACCGCCGTGAAGCGGAACTGGCGAAGAACGGTTTCATGCCGCTGCTGCACAAGAAAAACACCGACTTCGCCGCGTTCATCGGCGCACAGTCGTTGCAGAAACCGGCCGAATACGACGACCCAGACGCCACCGCCAACGCCAACCTGGCCGCGCGCCTGCCGTACCTGTTTGCCACCTGCCGTTTCGCCCACTACTTGAAGTGCATCGTGCGCGACAAGGTCGGCTCCTTCAAAGAGAAGGACGAGATGCAGCGCTGGTTGCAGGACTGGATCCTCAACTACGTCGACGGCGACCCTGCGCACTCCACCGAAACCACCAAGGCCCAGCACCCATTGGCGGCTGCCGAAGTGATCGTGGAAGAAGTCGAAGGCAACCCGGGGTATTACAACTCCAAGTTCTACCTGCGCCCGCACTACCAGCTTGAAGGGCTGACGGTGTCGTTGCGACTGGTATCGAAGCTGCCTTCTGCCAAGAGCGCATAAGTAACTGTTGAACCGGTTCTTCTGTGGGAGCCGGGCTTGCCCGCGATGCAGGCGACGCGGTCTGCCAGCCAGACCGCGGTGATGCTATCGCAGGCAAGCCAGCCCCCCAGAAAAGCACTGCCCCATTGGCGGTAACCCAATATCGTGGCTGAGACCACACAGGGAGAAAACATGGCTGTTGATATTTTCATCAAGATCGGCGACATCAAGGGCGAGTCCATGGACAAGGCCCACAAGGACGAAATCGACGTGTTGAACTGGAGCTGGGGCATGGCCCAGTCCGGCAACATGCACGTTGGCGGTGGCGGCGGTGCGGGCAAGGTGAATATCCAGGACCTGTCGCTGACCAAGTACGTCGACAAGGCTTCGCCCAACCTGATGATGCACTGCGCCAGCGGCAAGCACATCGACAAGGTCAAGCTGACCGTGCGCAAGGCCGGTGGCGAAAGCCAGGTCGAGTATATGGTGATCAACCTGGAAGAAGTGCTGGTCACCTCCCTGAGCACCGGCGGCTCGGGCACCGATGATCGCCTGACCGAGAACGTGACCCTGAACTTCGCCCAAGTGATGGTCGACTACCAGCCGCAGAAAGCCGACGGCACCAAAGACGGCGGCGCGATCAAGTTTGGCTGGAACATCCGTTCCAACACCAAGCGCTGATAGCCCCTGTGGCCGTGACCCCGCGCCACGGCCACAGGCATCTTGTCTCTCTCGCAACCCGTCCGTGGAGCTGCTTTGGTGGTAACTGAAATCGCTTCCCGCGACCGTCTGCAACCGTCCCTGCTGGACCGGCTGACCGACGACGACCCGACCAATCCCAAGGAAAGCGCCGACAAACGCGTGCTATCCCTGACCCAATTGAAAGCCTCGGTACTGCGTGACCTGGCGTGGCTGCTCAACACCACCTCGTTACTTGATGCCGATGCGACGCTGCACACCCCGGCCGGTACCTCGGTGGTCAATTACGGCCTGCCGGCACTGGCGGGCAACAGCGTTTCCAGCGTCGACATCAAGGCCCTGGAAGCCCTGATCTACCAGGCCATCGCCACCTTCGAGCCACGCATCCTGCGCCACACCCTGCGGGTCAAAGCCCGTGTCGGCCATGGCGAGATGAACCACAACGCCCTGAGTTTCGAGATCGAGGGTGACCTGTGGGCGCAGCCAGTGCCGTTGCGCCTGCTGCTGCAAACCGACCTGGACCTGGAGTCCGGCCACGTACGCGTGGTCAATGCCGACCAGCGGAGACGCCCATGAATCCGCGCCTGCTGGAGCTGTACAACCAGGAACTGCACCACGTGCGCGAAAGCGCCGCCGAGTTCGCCAAGGAATACCCGAAGATCGCCAGTCGGCTGACCCTGTCCGGTATGGACTGCGCCGACCCCTACGTCGAACGCTTGCTTGAAGGCTTTGCCTACCTCACGGCCCGGGTGCAGCTCAAGCTCGACGCCGAGTACCCGACCTTCACCCACAACCTGCTGGAAATCGCCTACCCGCACTACCTGGCGCCTACCCCGTCGATGACCGTGGTGCAATTGCAGACCGACCCGGATGAAGGCTCCCTGGCCAGCGGTTTCCCCCTGCCCCGCGACACGGTATTGCGCGCCGCCCTGGGCCGCGAAACCCAGACCTGCTGCGAGTACCGCACCGCACATCCGGTGACGCTGTGGCCCTTGCAGGTCAGTCACGCCGAATACTTCGGCAACCCCGCCGCCGTGCTCGGTCGCCTGGCCGCCAGCGAGCCGAAAGCCAAAGCGGGGTTGCGCCTGACCTTGCGCACCGGCGCCGAATTGCCGTTCAGCGGCCTTGAGCTGGATAACCTGCCGCTGTACCTCAGTGGTGCCGACGAGCAACCATTCCGCCTCTACGAACAACTGCTGGGCAATGCCTGCGCGGTGTTTGCACGCAAACCCGGCGGCGATTGGGTTGAGCGTTTGCCCCAAGACGCGTTGCGCTCCCGTGGGTTTGACGATGCCGACGCGGCGATGCCGGTAGTGGCGCGGGCGTTCCAGGGCTACCGGTTGTTGCAGGAATACTTCGCCCTGCCCCACCGCTTCCTGTTCGTCGAGTTCGCCGAGCTGGGCCGGGCGGTCAAGCGTTGCGACGGCCAGGAGCTGGAACTGATCGTGCTGTTCGACCGCCACGAACCGAGCCTGGAAGGCAGCGTTGGCGCAGCGCAGTTTTTGCCCTTCTGCACCCCCGCGATCAACCTGTTCCCAAAACGTGTAGACCGCATCCACTTGTCTGACCGGGTCAACGAACACCACGTGATCGCCGACCGCACGCGGCCGATGGATTTCGAGATTCACTCGTTGAGCGGCATCACTGGCCACGGCACCGGGCCGGAGCAGCCGTTTTTACCCTTCTATGCAGTGCGTGATCCGTCGCGTTATGGCCGTGACCAGGCTTACTACACGGTGCGCCGCGAGCCACGCGTGCTGTCCAGCGACCAGCGCCGCAACGGTCCGCGCTCCACCTACGTGGGCAGCGAAACCTTCGTCAGCCTGGTGGACAGCCGCCAGGCGCCTTACGGCCATGACTTGCGCCAGTTGGGCGTCACGGCGCTGTGCACCAACCGCGACTTGCCGCTGTTCATGAGCGTGGGCAATGGCAAGACCGATTTCACCCTGGCCGACAGCGCCCCGGTGCTTTCTGTGCGTTGCGTCGCAGGCCCCAGCCGCCCACGTGCCAGCCATGCCCATGATGCCAAGGCCTGGCGCCTGATCAGCCAGCTGTCGCTCAATTACCTGTCTTTGAGCGAACAGGGCCAAGGTGCCGGCGCCCTGCGTGAGTTATTGCGCCTGTACGGCGACAGCAACGACGCCGCCCTGCAATTGCAGATCGAAGGCTTGCGCGAAGTCAGCAGCAAGGCGGTGACCCGGCGCCTGCCGATGCCCGGGCCGATCGTGTTTGGCCGCGGCCTGGAAATCACCCTGCAATTCGATGAAAACGCGTTTCGCGGCACCGGTGTGTTTCTACTCGGTGCGGTGTTGGAGCGCTTCCTGGCACGTTATGTGTCGATCAACAGCTTTACCGAAACGGTGATCCGTACCACCGAACGCGGCGAGATCATGCGATGGAAAGCCAAGCCCGGACGGCGTCCGACCCTGTGAGTACCCTGGATGCGATGCATCAGGAGCCCTGGGAATATGACTTCTTCCAGGCGCTGCGACGTATCGAGTGCGAATCGCCGGACCTGCCGCGCCTGGGCCATTCCCTGCGCCTGGCGGATGACCCGTTGCGCCTCGGGCAACAGGCCGATTGCACCTTCGCGCCGGCGACGCTGGCGTCGGTCGACCCCGGCGGCGACGGCAAGCCGGCGCGCCTGGAGCAGTTCTTCTTCGGTCTCGGCGGCCCCAACGGCCCGCTGCCGCTGCATATCACCGAGTACGTGCGCGAGCGTCAGCGCAATAACGCCGACAGCACCAGCAAGCAGTTCCTGGATGTGTTCCACCATCGCTTGCTGACGCTGTTCTACCGAGCCTGGGCCGAGGCACGTCCGACGGTCAGCCACGACCGGCCGGACGATGACTACTGGTCCGCACGCCTCGCCGCCCTGAGTGGGCGGGGTATGCCGAGCCTGCTCAATCAGGGGTTGATTGCCGATACTGCCAAGCTGCACTACAGCGGCCACCTGTCGGCGCAAACCCGCTACCCGGACGGTTTGAAGGCGATCCTCGGCGAGTATTTCGGCCTGCCGGTAGCGATCGAAGAATATGTCGGCCAATGGCTGGAATTGCCCGAGCGCAGCCGCGTTGGTGTGAGCGCCAACCAGTTGGGCGTGGACTTTTGCCTGGGTCGCTTTGTGTGGGACCGCCAGCATAAATTCCGCATTCGCCTGGGCCCGCTCAAGCTGGACGACTACATGGGGATGCTGCCTGGTCATCAACCGTTCAACGAACTGGTGGCCTGGGTTGCCGAGTACCTGGGCCATGAACTGGACTGGGACCTGAACCTGGTTTTGCAACAACCCGAAGTTCCGGCACTGCAACTCAACGGCCAGTTCCGCCTGGGTTTCAATACCTGGCTCGGCCAACCTGCGCATGACGCCAACGACCTAATCCTGGCCCGGCATTACGCCGACCACGCCACCACCTCAAGGAATCCAGAGCATGGGTGAAATCAGTCGCGCCGCACTGTTCGGCAAACTCAACAGCGTGGCCTACAAGGCCATCGAAGCCGCCACCGTGTTCTGCAAGTTGCGGGGCAATCCGTATGTGGAGCTGGCCCACTGGTTTCACCAGTTGCTGCAATTGCAGGACTCGGACCTGCACCGCATCATCCGCCAGTTCAACCTGGAACCGGCGCGCCTGGCCCGTGACCTTACCGAGGCCCTGGACCGCCTGCCACGCGGCTCGACCTCCATCACCGACCTGTCCTCCCACGTGGAGGAAGCGGTGGAACGTGGCTGGGTGTACGGCAGCCTGATGTTTGGCGAAAGCCAGGTGCGCACCGGTTACCTGGTGCTGGGCATTCTGAAAACGCCGAGCCTGCGCCACGCGCTGCTGGGCTTGTCCGCCGAATTCGACAAAATCAAGGCCGAAGCCCTGAGCGAGCGCTTTGACGAGTATGTCGGCGACTCGCCGGAAAATGCCTTGAGCGCCAGCGATGGTTTCAATGCTGGAGCAGTGCCGGGTGAAGCCAGCGGTGCGATGGCGCCGAGTGCGATGGGCAAGCAGGAAGCGCTCAAGCGCTTCACCGTTGACCTGACCGAACAGGCCCGCAGCGGCAAGCTCGACCCTATCGTCGGCCGTGACGAAGAGATTCGCCAACTGGTAGACATCCTCATGCGTCGGCGCCAGAACAACCCGATCCTCACCGGTGAGGCCGGGGTGGGCAAGACCGCCGTGGTCGAAGGTTTCGCCCTGCGCATCGTCGCCGGTGATGTGCCGCCCGCCTTGAAAGACGTGGAACTGCGTAGCCTCGACGTGGGCCTGCTGCAAGCCGGCGCCAGCATGAAGGGCGAGTTCGAACAGCGCCTGCGCCAGGTCATTGAAGACGTGCAGGCTTCGCCCAAGCCGATCATCCTGTTTATCGACGAAGCCCATACCCTGGTGGGTGCCGGTGGTACGGCAGGCACTGGCGACGCGGCCAACCTGCTCAAGCCCGCCCTCGCCCGTGGCACCTTGCGTACCGTGGCCGCCACCACCTGGGCCGAGTACAAGAAGCACATCGAAAAAGACCCGGCGCTGACCCGCCGCTTCCAGGTGGTACAGGTTACCGAACCGTCGGAAGACAAGGCGCTGCTGATGATGCGCGGCGTGGCCTCGACCATGGAAAAACACCACCAGGTGCAGATCCTCGATGAAGCCCTGGAAGCCTCGGTGAAGCTGTCGCACCGCTACATCCCGGCGCGCCAGTTGCCGGACAAGTCCGTGAGCCTGCTGGACACCGCCTGCGCCCGTGTCGCCATCAGCCTGCACGCAGTGCCCGCCGAAGTGGACGACAGCCGTCGCCGCATCGAAGCGCTGGAAACCGAACTGCAAATCATCGCCCGCGAACAGGCTATCGGCATTGCCATTGGTACGCGCCAGAGCAACAGCGAAGCCCTGTTGAGCACCGAGCGCGAGCGCCTGGCGACCCTGGAAAACCGTTGGGCCGAAGAGAAAGCCCTGGTGGATGAACTGCTCGCCACCCGTGCCACCTTGCGCGAAAAGGCCGGCGTCGTAGATAGCGGCAGCGATGAACTCCGCACGCAACTGATCGACCTGCAACAGCGCCTCACCGCCCTGCAAGGCGAAACCCCGCTGATCCTGCCGACCGTGGATTACCAGGCCGTGGCCTCGGTGGTCGCCGACTGGACCGGCATCCCGGTGGGCCGCATGGCGCGCAACGAACTGGAGACCGTGCTCAACCTCGACCAGCACCTGAAAAAACGCATCATCGGCCAGGACCACGCCCTGCAGATGATCGCCAAGCGCATCCAGACTTCCCGCGCCGGCCTCGACAACCCGAGCAAGCCGATTGGCGTGTTCATGCTGGCCGGCACCTCGGGTGTGGGCAAGACCGAAACCGCCCTGGCACTGGCCGAAGCCATGTACGGCGGCGAGCAGAACGTCATCACCATCAACATGAGCGAGTTCCAGGAAGCCCACACCGTGTCCACCCTCAAGGGCGCGCCACCGGGCTATATCGGCTACGGCGAAGGCGGCGTGCTGACCGAAGCGGTGCGGCGCAAGCCCTACAGCGTGGTGCTGTTGGACGAGGTGGAAAAAGCTCACCCGGACGTGCATGAGATCTTCTTCCAGGTGTTCGACAAGGGCGTGATGGAGGATGGTGAGGGCCGGGTGATCGACTTCAAGAACACCCTGATCCTGCTGACCACCAATGCCGGTACCGAGCTGATCTCCCACGTCTGCAAAGACCCGGCGAACATCCCCGAGCCGGAAGAAATCGCCAAGGCCCTGCGCCAGCCGTTGCTGGAGATTTTCCCACCGGCGCTGCTGGGGCGTTTGGTGACCATTCCCTACTACCCGCTGAGCGACGAGATGCTCAAGGCGATCACGCGCCTGCAACTGAACCGCATCAAGAAGCGCGTGGAGAACACCCACAAAGTCGCCTTTGACTACGACGATGCGGTGGTCGATTTGATCGTCTCGCGCTGCACTGAAACCGAAAGCGGTGGGCGCATGATCGACACTATCCTCACCAACAGCCTGCTGCCGGACATGAGCCGTGAGTTCCTCACGCGCATGTTGGAAGGCAAGGCGCTGGCGGGGGTGCGGATCAGCAGCCGGGATAATGAATTGCACTACCAGTTCAACGATTGACCTGACGGAATGCGATAAAAATTGTGGGAGGGGGCTTGCTCCCGATAGCGGTGAATCAGTCACCCAATGCATAACTGACACACTGCTATCGGGAGCAAGCCCCCTCCCACATTGGATTCGGTTTCTTCAGTTATTACGACACTTACGGGTTAACCGATGCTATTCAACCAAGCCTCACGCCTGGCCAAGATCACCAGCCCTCTCGGGCCGGATGTGCTGTTGCTCAACGAAATGGGCGGCGGTGAAGAGTTAGGAAGGCTGTTCAACTATGAGCTGCAACTGACGTCCCTGGACGCCAACATCGACCTCAACCAGTTGCTCGGCAAGCCCATGAGCGTGGGCCTGCAACTGGCGGACGGTGGCGAGCGGCACTTTCACGGCATCGTCGCGCGTTGCAGCCAGAACATCGACCAGGGTCAGTTCGCCAGTTACCAGGTCACCCTGCGCCCATGGCTGTGGTTGCTCAGCCGCACCTCCGATTGCCGGATTTTCCAGAACCTGAGCATCCCGCAGATCATCAAGCAGGTGTTCCGCGACCTGGGTTTTTCCGATTTCGAAGACGCCCTGAGCCGGCCGTATCGCGAGTGGGAATACTGCGTGCAGTACCGCGAGACCAGCTTCGATTTCGTCAGCCGCCTGATGGAACAAGAAGGCATCTACTACTTCTTTCGCCATGAACAGGATCGCCACGTGCTGGTGCTGGCCGACGCCTATGGCGCCCACACCACGGTGCCGGGCTACGGGTCGATCCCCTACTACCCCAAGGACGAGCAGCAACGCGAACGCGACCATATGCACAACTGGCACTTGGCGCAGGAGGTGCAGCCGGGTTCGCTGGAGCTCAACGACTACGACTTCCAACGCCCCAGCGCGAGCATCGACGTGCGCTCGGCCATACCGCGCCCACACACCGGCGGCGACTATCCGCTGTACGACTACCCCGGCACCTACGTGCAAAGCTCCGACGGCGAACACTACGCACGTACCCGCATCGAAGCCCTGCAAACCCTGCACGAGCAGATCGAGTTCGCCGGCAATGCGCGTGGCCTGGGGTCGGGCCACCTGTTCAGCCTCACCGGCTTCAGTCGTCAGGATCAGAACCGCGAATACCTGATCGTCGGCTGTCGCTACTACATCGTCCAGGAAAGCCTGGAGAGCGGCGGCGGCTCCGGTTCGGCGCAATTCGAAAGCAGCCTGACCTGCATCGACGCACAACAGAGTTTCCGCCCACTGGCCAACACCCATCGCCCTATCGTCAAAGGCCCGCAGACTGCATTGGTGGTGGGCCCCAAAGGCGAGGAAATCTGGACCGACCAGTACGGCCGCGTAAAGGTGCATTTCTACTGGGACCGCCACGACCAATCCAACGAGAACAGCTCGTGCTGGATCCGTGTGTCGCAATCCTGGGCCGGCAAGAACTGGGGTTCGATGCAGATTCCACGAATCGGCCAGGAAGTGATCGTCAGTTTTCTTGAAGGCGATCCGGACCGCCCGATCATCACCGGGCGGGTGTACAACGCCGAGCAGACTGTGCCTTACGACCTACCGGAAAACGCCACCCAGAGCGGCATGAAAAGCCGCTCCAGCAAAGGCGGCACGCCGGCCAACTTCAATGAAATCCGCATGGAGGACAAGAAGGGTCTGGAGCAGTTGTATATCCATGCCGAGCGCAATCAGGACATCGTGGTGGAGGTGGATGAAAGCCACTCGGTGGGGCATGACCGCAACAAGAGTATTGGCCATAACGAGACGGTGACCATCGGCAGCAATCGCCTGCGGGTTGTGCGCAACAACGACACGGTGATCGTGGGTGGCGCCAAGTCCGACAGCGCCGCCACGCACTACACCATCGAGGCCGGCGAGAGTATTCGCCTGGTGTGCGGCGACAGTGTGATCGAGCTCAAGGCAGGCGGGGATATCAACCTGACCTGCGGCTCGTTCAACCTGTTTTCCACCGGCAGCAGCAAGATCCAGACAAAGGGCAAACTGGACATCAACCTGGGCAGTGACAAGGGCACATCGCCCGGCGCCCAGGGCGTGCAAGACACGATCAAGTCCGCCGTCGAATCAAAATTCCCCGGCAAGCCCGGCGCTGGTCAATAACGAGACTTCTTCACCATGAATTACCTGATCAACGAAGCCCAATTCACCCTGCCCGATGCCGAGGTACAGGACACCTCGATCAATATCCTCAAGTTCGCCAAGCTGGGCACCACCCTAGTGGTGAGCCGCAGCCCGTTGGCGGACGGCGAGAGCCTGCAAAGCAATTTCGAAGGCCAGCTGAAAAAACTCGAGCAGCAGGTCAAGGATCTGCGCTATTCCCCTGCACAAGCGGTCAAGGTCGGTCCGACGCAGGACATCGACGCCTTTGAAGTACAGAACCGTTTCAACAAAGGCAGCGACAACATTTACCAATATCAGCTGGCAATGCAGATACCCGGCACCCGCCAACTGATTGCACTGAGCTACGTCAAGACCCAGCCCCTGGGCCCTGCCGAGGCGGCTCATTGGGCAACGCTGAAAAACACGCTCAATTTTACTGCTACGCCCTGAGTCGAGCCTGAGCGATGAGTGACGATCTTTGGGCTGCCCGCGAAGGCGACGCACTGCTGCACACCTCGGTGATGGCCGATATTCTCGGCGGTGTGCTGGAAGTGGCCGCCTATGCGGCGATCACTACTGTGGGCTGCCTGGCCGTTGCCGGAGCGGTGTTCCTCGCGACCGGTGCAACCATTGCCACAGGCGGTGTTGCATTGGTTTTGGTGGTGGGCGCGGTCGTCGGCATCACCGCTGGGCTCACTGGCGCCGACTTGAAGATATCCAGTTGGTGCGAGTCCGCCGCCAACTGGGTGTTCCCGCCGGTGATCGATGCGTTCATCACCAGCGGCTCGCACAACGTGTTCATCAATGGCAAAAAGGCTGCCCGCGCTGCCGGCAAGATGACGGCTGTGCCCGTCGCGCCCAGCGAGCCGCCAGCGCCAAGCTTCCTGGATATGGCCGGAGAGTTTTTCTCGCAGATGTGGCGCCCGACGGTCGCCTCGCCTGCGCCCGGCACAGAGCCTTGCCCGCTGGACACCGTGGCGTGCAACAAGCACCCGCCCATGCCCCTGCAGTTCATTGCCGAGGGTTCCAGTTCGGTATTCATCAATGGTCAGCCGGCGGCACGCAGCGGGGATCGCAGTACCTGTGACGCCAAGATTGGCACGGCTGAGGGTCTGATTTCGCCGGATGTGCGCATTGGTGGCGAGACCATTGTGGTGCAGGAGATTCGTAGCGGGAAAACGCCGGGGGTGGGGCTGGCCATTGCCGTGGTGATGGCGTTGCGGGGCAATGTGAAGTGTTTCTGGACCAAGCTGCCGTGCATGATCGGAAGTGCGCTGGTGGGGGGCGCGATTTCTTATGGGACCGCCAAGGTCACCTCTGCGCTCAAGGGCGCCATGAATGGCTCGCCCAATCCGGTGCACAGCGCGACGGGGGCCAAGGTCTTGGGCGAAGAGGAGGAGTTGGACTTTGTTCTGCCCGGCCTGCTCCCTATCGATTGGCAACGTTTCTACAACAGTCTCGATACACGTCGCAACGGCCTCTTCGGCGCAGGCTGGAGCGTCGACTATGAGGTGTCGGTCGAAATAGATGCCGACGAAAACCTGTTCTATATCGATGAGCAGGGACGGCGCCTGGAGATCGGTTATATCCCGTTGTCCGGTGGAGCGTTCGATCCGGGCGAAGGCCTTGCGGTGAGACGCAGCGGTGAAGGCGCGGTATTGATCGAGAGCATCGACGGTCTGTATCGGCTGTTCGAAATCGACCCGCAGAACAACTCACGGATGCGCTTGCACCTGCTGGGTGATCGCAATGAAGGGCGGATCTTTCTCGATTACGATGCCCAGGGAAGGCTTCACCGCTTGCGTGACACCCATGATTTCATGCACGTCGAGTTGAGTTATACAACTCAGCATCCGCGTCGTGTGAGCCACATCGAGCGGCGATACCTGCGCCAGGACCATTTCGATGCACGCAGCGACGTACTTGTCAGTTATCGCTATGACAGCAACGGCGATCTTGCCGAAGTATTGGATGCCCAAGGCACAACCCTACGGCGCTTTGCCTACGACAGCAGCAGACGCATGGTCGAGCACCAATTGGCGAGTGGTCTGCGTTGCTTCTACCAATGGGTTGAAGTACCTGGGCCAAACGGCCCGGAATGGCGCGTCAGTCGGCACTGGACAGATGCGGGTGATGAATACACCTTCGACTACGACTTGGATGCGGGCATTACACGCGTAACCGATGGGTTGATGCGCGTCAGCACTCGGCATTGGAACCCGCAATATCAGATCACCCGATACGTTGATAACGCGGGCAGTATCTGGGAATTCGAATGGAACGAAGATCGCCAGTTTGCAGGCGCGATTGACCCAAAGAACGGCAGATGGCGCTTCTGTTACGACGACTCCGGCAACCTGAGTACAGTGACCGATCCGCTGGGCAGGACCCGTGGCACACAATGGCTTGCGCATTGGGCATTGCCTCAGGTTGAAACCGACCCTGCGGGCAATAGTTGGCATTACCGCTACGACCAACGTGGCAACTGCATTGAGGAAGTCGATCCACTGGGCAACCGCACGCGCTATGTCTATGACGGTTTCGGACAGCCGGTGCGCATCATCGATGCGACGGAAAAATCCAGAACATTGCATTGGAACGAGTGGAGCCAACTGGTCGAAGAAGTCGATTGCTCCGGTTATCCGACGCGTTATCAATATGACGCGTTTGGCAATCTGGTGGTGCAGACCAATGCCGAAGGTGAATCGGTGCGTTACCGATACGGCCCTCAGGCGCTGCTTCTGGAATGTCAGCTTCCGGACGGCCGCGTCGAACAATTCCAACGCAGCGCAAGTGGTTATCTGACTGCCCACGTAGACCCTGCCGGCAGCACCACACGCTATGCCTATGACATTCGCGGTCTGGTCAAACAGCGCTGGGACGCGCATAACCGTTCGGTCATGTTCGATCATGATGCCTACGGACGTCTGAGCAAGCTGACCAACGAGAACGGTGAGAGTTATCGCTTTGAGTGGGACGCAGCCGACCGCATGGTGCAGCAGCAGGACCTGGATAAAAGCCGGCGCTGCTACACCTATGACCCGCTGGATGATGTTGTCGCCGTTGACTACCTGCCGGGAACGGAAGGTGAGCCGGTAGCGCCGCTGTCACATCAGTTTCAGCGAGATCCCGTGGGACGCCTGGTCAGCAAAATAACTGCGGACGGTACCACCAGCTACGCGCACGACCTCAACGACCAACTGGTCGGTGTTACTTTCACGGCGCCTGATGGTAGTGAGCAATTACTTGGCTTCAGCTATGACGCCAT
Organism: Pseudomonas sp. 910_23; assembly: GCF_052850795.1. Lineage (NCBI taxonomy): Bacteria > Pseudomonadati > Pseudomonadota > Gammaproteobacteria > Pseudomonadales > Pseudomonadaceae > Pseudomonas > Pseudomonas sp. 910_23. Next base: position 237,736 of record NZ_VXCZ01000008.1, read on the forward strand.
GGGGCAGCTCCTTGAGGAGAAAAGCTCGGCAGGGTCTGTGCAGCATCGTTACGACGAACTGGGAAATCTGATTCAAACCGGCTTGCCTGATGGTCGATGGCTGAACCGTCTGTATTACGGCAGTGGCCACCTGCATCAGTTGAATCTCGATGGAAAGGTTATCAGCGACTTCGAGCGTGATCGCTTGCATCGCGAAGTGCAGCGTACTCAGGGTCAACTCAAGACAAGTACCGCCTATGATCGAAGTGGAAGGGTCCGCTCGCGTCAGCGTCGCAGCATCGATCAGCCGTGGCAGCTGCCACCACTGGTAGAGACCGACTATAGCTACGATCCCAGCGACAACGTGATTGGACGTCATCGTGTTGATCGCGTGCACGATCATCAAGAGCATCTGGGTTACGACAGTACCGAACGGATTCTTGTCAGCCACCAGGCAGGACGGAGCGAAACCTGCGCCTATGATGCCGCAGCCAACCTGCTCGATAGTTCACATCAAGGTGGCTTGGTAAAACATAACCGGCTGCTGACCTATCAAGATAAGCGTTACCGGTACGACGCCTTGGGTCGCATGGTCGAAAAGCGCAGTGCCTCTCGCGGTTTACAGCGCTTTGTCTACGATGCGGAAAGTCGTCTGATTGAAGTACGAAATGATAGCGGCAACAGGATAAGGATGACCTATGACCCCCTGGGGCGTCGCATTGAAAAAGCCGAGTATGGCAGCGATGGCTATCAGTTGGGGATGACGCGCTTCCTCTGGGACGAGCTGCGTCTCTTGCAGGAATCCAGGCATAGTCAGTCCAGCCTTTATATCTATGAAGATGAAGGCTACAAGCCCGTAGCCCGGGTCGACGGCACGGGGCCTGTGCAAAAAATCCGTCACTACCATAACGACCTCAATAGCCAGCCGGAGCAGCTAACCGAAGAAGACGGCGAAGTCATCTGGCGGACCAGTTATCGAATGTGGGGCGGTACGGTGGAGGAAGTGCGCGAGCCTACCTACATCGAAGAGCAGAACTTACGGTTTCAGGGGCAATATCTAGATCGAGAAACGGGACTGCATTTTAATACATTCCGATTTTACGACCCGGATATCGGGCGGTTTACCACACCGGATCCTCTTGGGTTGGCGGGAGGGATCAATCTCTATCAATATGGGCCGAATCCGATCGCCTGGATCGACCCGTGGGGCTGGAAATGTTGGAGCACAGCAAGGAAAGGTGTTTGGAAAGCCGCGGGTGCCAATGCCCGGCCAGGCCAGTACTCAACTAGAAACCTGGCTCGAATGGCCCTAGGCAAGGCACCGCAGATGAGAATAGAGGTTCGTTATCGTAATACTCTGAGAAGCCGACTAAAGGGACGTGTTGGCACGACCAAGGAAATCACGGTGTCGATGGAGCTGAATCATCAATACATTCCACAACGCGCCGGATCAAAAGTGGCTCATGAAGATTGGAACTTGACCAAGGCGACGCCTTGGGGGCATGAGTCAATGGACAAGTATCGCCATACCGGCTGGGATTTGGTGAGAATTGTAAAAACCACAGGGCAATTTTAGAGAACCCTTTCAGGAGCAGCAGACATGAGTGAGTTGACTGATTTTCACGTTTTCTGGGGCACGGCAATGACTGTCGCGGAAAAAAAATCCGCCTCGATGGAAGATGAAAGCGCGGAGGATTTTGCCCGCAAGCTTTACGAAGAGTATGTAGCGCAAGGCTCACCAAAAAATAAAAAAAAATGGCTAACAGAACGACTCGATAACGAATACCTTTGCATGAAGGATAAACCCGTATGGGTAGGCGAACCTGCCTGGCTATATCATCAGGGTCTCCCTATGGTCTTTTTGCATCAATTCCTGGTACCCCCTACAGCGCAGCACATCAAAGAAAGGATATCGCTAGGTGAAACTGTTTATGTATTTGGTGCAAAACACCTTGTTAAAAGGCCATCAGGGGATATATGGACCGATATCTATCGGATGGCTGTGCAAACTTACGAGGGGGAAACAACGTGGGAAATCTTCAAGTAACCTCAAGGTTTTATTCCACATAAAAAATCTAAAAAGAGGACGGGACGGATTTATTCAGCTAAATCCGCCCTCATTGCATTTACAAATCTAGTCAGCGTCAGCTTCGTTCTGCTTAAGTGTGACCAATGTTTTAATCATCTTATTCATAAACGCGTAGCGCTTTTCAACATTTTCCATACGCGCCTTGTCAGTCGGCGCCTCCGATGACTCAGACGCCTCATACGGGGTATAGATAAGCCCGTAACGCTTAGCGATGTCGGGCATTTGGCTTTCTATCGCGTCCATCCGCTTCGCAAGGTTGGTCAAACGCCCCTGTGTATCCGTTGGCGCGTCGGGGCTAGCTACCACAGCCTTCGCGTCTGGGCCTTCGTTGATGAAAATGATGCTGTTGGTCAGAGACTCAGTGTTTATTTCTGCGCCTGTAAGACGCGCCTGCATTTTTTGCTCCTCCGTCGCGGCAGGGTCTACGGTACCCGTCGTGCCGTCTGGTTTCTTTACTTCTGCTCCAGGCATCTTTGCCTGTGCTGCAACCCTTTCTTCTAGGCCTTTGGAAACGAAATGCTGCCCCACGGTAAAACCGCTATTGACCAAATTACTGGTCCCTGACGTTAGAAGCGCATTACGTATAGTAATCGCGACTGACGGCGAAACCGGTGGGAAAGCGTTGTTCTGTTGCAAGCCGGCAATGTCATTTCCAGTGTTACGTGCCGCCCCGGGACCGTTCGATCCTCCCGCTGGCTTTTTAATAGGCGTATTGCCAGACTTGCCAGGCTTGCCAGGCTTGCCAGGCTTGCCAGGTGGACGCCTGGAAGGGTTGCGAGACTTGGGAGGCTTGCCCTTGTGATTGACGCTGGCCCTTGGCGCGCCGAATCTTTCTGCAGTCCTTTTGCTTCGACTAACGAGTTCCTCAGGGGTCGCTTGAGGGTATTGAGCGCTCCCTTTGTTCTGACTGTAATCCGGTTTATCGTTTGAACTATTTGCCTCGGCACCCGTACTACCCGACGTCGACGGCGATTTGATCTCCGTCTTTTTTTGCTGGGTTAATGGTGTGAGCAATGGAACACGGGACTGATCGAATATTTGCATATATACACCTCTAAAAATTAGTTTAGAGCGCGCTCCCTGCTGTCTCATGCCATATGTGTCAACCTGTAGCGATGTAGTTCCATATCAACTATATAATTCGATTATTACTCAATAAAAACTCGCTACAACTCAGCTTCCACTTCAACCATTGATAATTCTGCAAGAGACAACTACTTATATTCCCCATTGCCCTTTTTTCACCCCCAACAAAAATGGGCACCCGACCCAGTCGGCGTGCCCATTTTCTCTACCGCCCCGCCTCCCTTCGAGACGGTACCGCTTAACTTACGGGTTGACGCTGTCTTTGAGCGACTTGCCCGGTTTGAACGCGACGGTGTTGCTTGCCTTGATCTTCACAGGCTCACCGGTTTGCGGGTTTTTGCCGGTGCGGGCGCCGCGGTGGCGTTGCAGGAAGGTGCCGAAACCCACCAGGGTAACGCTGTCCTTGCGGTGCAGGGCGCCGGTGATTTCTTCGAGTACGGCGTTAAGGACGCGGTTGGCCTGCTCTTTGGTGAGGTCTGCTTTTTCAGCGATGGCGGCTGCGAGATCTGGTTTACGCATAAATGAAGCCTCTTTGACGGTTTTTTGTTGTTATGTCCGTGCTGCTCTCTGGTGGAGCAGCGCCCAAGGCGCCGCAGGCTCTACTCTGCGGCAGACGGGAGTGAGGATGGCACGCCCTCGCACGCTCCGCCAGTCTCCCGGCGACCTTTCTACAGGCGAAACGGTGCTGATTCCGACAGAACGGCTGGCATTTACGCCAGCAATGGCGGAAGTTCTTTGTTCAGGGCCAGTTTTTCCATGACGGCGCTGCCGGTCAGCGCGTATCCCAGCAGGCGGCCGCTGGCGTCGCGACACAGGGCCTTGATGTCGGCGCCCTGCCCTTCGACACTCCACACACCTTCGGTGCCCCGCGGCGCAGGTGACACCACCAGCGGGCAGACCGGGGTTTTCACGGTGATCGGCATAGGCCCATAGCTCACCGCCGTGGCGTTGCCGGCCAAGGTTTGCGCCAGGGCACGGGCGCAGCTCATCAGTGGCATCACGTACAGCAGGTTCAAGCCGTCGACCTCGGCGCAGTCGCCCAGGGCGTAGATGTTGGCGTGGGAAGTCTTGAGGTGACGGTCCACCATGATCCCGCGATTGATTTGCAGGCCGGCGGCGGCGGCCAGGTCTACACGAGGACGCAGGCCGATGGCGGACACCACCAGGTCACAGTGGATCACATCACCGTCCGACAGGTGCGCCTCAAGGCCATCAGCCGTGCGTTGCAGGCGATTGAGCACCGGGCCCAGGTGGAAACGCGCGCCGATGCCTTCCAGCCCGGCTTGCACCGCTGCGGCAGCCGCCGGGTGCAGCAGGGTCGGCATGACCTGCTCACAGGGTGCGACCAGGTCGATTTCATAGCCGCCGAGGATCAGGTCGTTGGCAAATTCGCAGCCGATCAGGCCAGCGCCAAGCAACAACACGCGACGTTTGCCGGCAGCCGCGGCGCGAAAGCGCGCGTAGTCTTCCAGGTCGTTGATCGGAAAAATCAGTTCAGCCCCATCGCCTTCAACCGGTACGCGCACGGTTTCTGCGCCCCAGGCCAGGACCAGGTCGCGGTAGGCCACCGCTTCCTCGCCGATCCACAGGCGCTTGTGGCCCGCGTCGATGCCGCTGACACGTGTATGGGTGCGCACTTCGGCCTTGAGCTGCTCGGCCATGGCGCCGGGTTCGGCCATGCTCAGGCCATCGGCTTCCTTGTTCTTGCCAAAGCCGGTGGAGAGCATGGGCTTGGAGTAGGAGCGCCCGTCATCCGCGGTGATCAGCAGCAATGGGGTCTCGCTGTCGAGCTTGCGAAACTCCCGGGCTACGTTGTAACCGGCCAATCCTGTGCCGATGATCACGACGGGTGCGTTCATTCCTTTCTCCTTGTAGTACGTGTCTTAAACTAAGAATTAGCCGATTTCGATCATTTCGAAATCCATTTTGCCCACGCCGCAGTCCGGGCACAGCCAGTCTTCCGGGACGTCTTGCCACAGCGTGCCCGGAGCTATTCCGTCATCCGGCCAGCCGTCCGCTTCGTTGTAGATCAAGCCACAGACGATACATTGCCACTTCTTCATTACGTGCTTCCTCAAGTCCAGGCATGTTGGCCGGCGGTCGATGGATCCAGCGTTGCCGCACGGCTCAGGGCGTTTTGTACTGATCGGGGCCGGCAGATGCAAGCACGATCGGCGCAAACGGCCGGTTTGGCGCGGCAAAAGTTCAGGGTGCCATGGTAAGCTCGCCGCCTCTTCTGCTGCCAATACTGACTCACCGTGCCGCACTCAAACGCCCTTCCCGATGCTTGCCAATGGCTGACCCAGAGCCTTCTGAGTCCCTTGCCCACGCCCTTGACCCTCAACTGGCTGTTTGACGAAGGCTCGCTGACGCGACGGCTGACAGGGCTGTCCAACGACGGTTTCAGCGTGACGCCGCTGTTCGAAGGCTGGCAGCTATTGCGCGACGATGAATGTGCCGCCCTGGGCCTGGCCCCGGCCAGCATCGGCTGGGTGCGCGAGGTGTACCTGCGTGGGCATGACCAGCCGTGGGTGTTTGCCCGCAGCGTGGCGGCGCGCAGTGCCTTGCAGGGCGACGGGCTGCACATGGACGAGCTGGGCAGTCGCTCGCTGGGGGAGCTGTTGTTCTGCGACCGCGCCTTTACCCGCCAGGCCATCGAAGTGTGCCATTACCCTCGCCCATGGCTGCCGGCAGCGGACCAGACCGACGGTTTGTGGGCGCGCCGCTCTCGCTTCGATCGCGGCGCGCTGAGCGTGCTGGTGGCAGAAGTCTTCCTGCCGAGTTTCTGGCACGCGCTGCATGACCATCCGGAGAACTGCTGATGTATCAACGTCTGCTCAAGTCCTTGAACCGCCTGAACCCCAGGGCCTGGGATTTCATTCAGTTGACGCGCATGGACAAGCCCATCGGCATCTACTTGTTGCTGTGGCCGACATTGTGGGCACTGTGGATCGCCGGCAAGGGTTCGCCGTCGCTGCTTAATATCGTGATTTTCGTGTTGGGCGTGGTGCTGACCCGCGCCGGTGGCTGCGTGATCAATGATTGGGCTGACCGCAAGGTCGATGGCCATGTGAAGCGCACCGAGCAACGCCCGCTGGTGAGCGGCAAGATCAGCTCGAAAGAGGCATTGGTGTTTTTTGCCGTGTTGATGGGTACCAGCTTCCTGCTGGTGCTGCTGACCAACGCCAGCACTATCCTGCTATCGCTGGGCGGCCTGGCGCTGGCGGCCAGCTACCCATTCATGAAGCGCTACACCTACTACCCGCAGGTGGTGCTGGGCGCGGCGTTTTCCTGGGGGATGCCGATGGCGTTTACTGCCGAGACCGGCCATCTGCCCGCCACCGCGTGGTTGCTGTATATCGCCAACCTGTTGTGGACCGTGGGCTACGACACCTATTACGCCATGACCGACCGTGATGACGACTTGAAGATCGGGGTGAAATCCACCGCCATTCTGTTTGGTGATGCTGATCGCGTGATCATCCTGACCCTGCAAGGGCTGTCGCTGGTATGCCTGTTGCTGGCCGGCACGCGGTTTGAACTGGGAGGTTGGTTCCAACTGGGGTTGCTGGCGGCGGCGGGCTGTTTTGCCTGGGAGTTCTGGTACACCCGGGACAGGGACCGTATGAAGTGCTTCAGGGCGTTCTTGCATAACCATTGGGCGGGGTTGGCGATTTTTGTCGGGATTGTGGTGGATTACGCGGTTCGGTAGTGCAGGACTGACGCCATCGGGGGCAAGCCCCCTCCCACATTTTGATGTGTGAATACATTCAAGTGTGGGAGGGGGCTTGCCCCCGATGGATTCAGCAGCGCCGCAGACTTAAGGCTTGATGATGTGCCAGGCGCCACCCTTGCCATCCCCGGTCTTGTCACCGGCTTTCTTGTCGTCCTTGTAGGTGTAGACCGGCTTGCCTTTGTAGGCCCACTGGCTGGTCTGGTCGTCGCGGGTGATCACCGTCCAATCACCGGTCTTGGTGTCGGTGGATTCTGCCTTCAGCGGTGGCCAGTTGGTCGCGCACTGGTCCTTGCACACTGACTTGCCATCGGCGTCCTTGTCGAAGGTGTAGAGCGCCATGCCCTTGTGATCCACCAACATCCCTTCTTTAGTCATCGCAGGCTCTGCCGCAAACGCCAGGCCTGGCAGCGCCAAGGCTGCGGATAGCAGCAGGGCTTTCCAGGAAATCGTGCTGTAAGTCATCGGAACCTTCCTTTTGTGGTTGTCAGGATTCGGACCCAAAGGGTAGTCCAGAGTGCCCTGAATTGCCCAAGCGACTAAATTACTGTCACACGACTGCAATAATTCCGTTATCTAATGCGGCGCAAGACAGTTAAATGACAAGAGGATTTTGAGCATGGTTGGCAGGAGCATTCTGATTGTTGACGACGAAGCGCCCATTCGCGAGATGATCGCCGTTGCGTTGGAAATGGCCGGCTATGACTGCCTGGAGGCGGAAAACTCCCAGCAGGCCCACGCCATTATCGTCGACCGCAAGCCGGACCTGATCCTGCTCGACTGGATGCTGCCCGGCACGTCCGGCATCGAGTTGGCCCGGCGCCTCAAGCGTGACGAACTGACCGGGGATATCCCGATCATCATGCTCACCGCCAAGGGTGAAGAGGACAACAAGATCCAGGGCCTGGAAGTGGGCGCTGATGACTACATCACCAAACCTTTTTCCCCTCGGGAGCTGGTGGCGCGCCTCAAAGCCGTATTGCGCCGTGCCGGCCCGACCGATGGCGAAGCGCCGATCGAAGTCGACGGCCTGATTCTGGACCCGATCAGCCACCGCGTGACCATCGACGGCAAGCCCGCCGAGATGGGCCCGACCGAATACCGATTGCTGCAATTCTTCATGACCCACCAGGAGCGCGCCTACACCCGCGGCCAATTGCTGGACCAGGTGTGGGGCGGCAATGTGTATGTGGAGGAGCGCACCGTGGACGTGCATATCCGCCGCTTGCGCAAAGCCTTGGGCGACGCGTACGAGAATCTGGTACAAACCGTGCGCGGCACCGGCTATCGGTTTTCCACCAAAAGCTGAGCCAGCCCCTTCCTCCCTTAACAGCTGACAAGGACGCATGTTTAAGTGAACCAGAACTGGCATGGCACCCTGATCCGCCACATGCTTCTGTTGATCACTGCTTGCCTGCTGGTCGGGCTGATCAGTGGCTATTACGGCTGGAGCCTGGCCGCCGGCATCGCGTTGTACCTGGGCTGGACCCTCAAACAATTGCTGCGCCTGCATGAATGGCTGCGCCAGCACAAACCCGACGAGGCGCCGCCCGATGGCTATGGCCTGTGGGGCGAGGTGTTCGACAGCATCTACCACCTGCAACGCCGCGACCAACGGGTACGCGGGCGCCTGCAAGCGGTGATCGACCGGGTGCAGGAATCCACCGCGGCGCTCAAGGACGCCGTGATCATGCTCGACAGCGACGGTAACCTGGAATGGTGGAACCGCGCCGCCGAAACCCTGCTGGGTCTCAAGACGCCACAAGACAGCGGCCAGCCGGTGACCAACCTGGTGCGCCACCCGCGCTTCAAGGAATACTTCGAGCAGGACAACTACGAAGAAGCCCTGGAAATCCCGTCGCCCACCAACGACCGCGTACGCATCCAGCTGTACCTGACGCGCTATGGCAACAATGAGCACTTGATGCTGGTGCGTGATGTGACCCGCATCCATCAGCTTGAACAGATGCGCAAGGACTTCGTCGCCAACGTCTCCCACGAGCTTCGCACACCGCTGACGGTGATCTGCGGCTACCTGGAGACGCTGCTGGACAACGTCGACGAGATCAACCCGCGCTGGAGCCGCGCCCTGCAGCAGATGCAGCAGCAAGGCTCGCGGATGCAGACCCTGCTCAACGACTTGCTGCTTTTGGCCAAGCTTGAAGCCACCGATTACCCTTCGGATAACCACCCGGTGGCAGTGCAAAGCCTGCTGCACACCATCAAGAATGACGCCCAGGCGCTCTCCGGCGAACGCGGCCAGCAGATCACCCTGGAAGCCGAACCGACGGTGCTGCTCAAGGGCAGTGAGGGCGAGTTACGCAGCGCGTTCTCCAATTTGGTGTTCAACGCGGTGAAGTACACCCAGGACAAGGGCAATATCCGTATTCGCTGGTGGGCCGACGAACAGGGCGCGCACCTGAGCGTGCAGGACTCGGGTATCGGCATCGACGCCAAGCACCTGCCGCGCCTCACCGAACGCTTCTACCGCGTTGACTCCAGCCGCAACTCCAACACCGGCGGCACGGGGCTCGGCCTGGCCATCGTCAAGCATGTGTTGTTGCGCCACCGGGCGCGCCTGGAAATCAGCAGCGTGCTGGGGCATGGCAGTACGTTTACCTGCCATTTTCCGACAACGCAGGTAACGCGTTCGCCAGTGATCGACAATGATGAATAACTCAAATACAGCACAAATCTAAATGTGGGAGGGGGCAAGCCCCGGTACA